>CAWVTO010000045.1:0-11615 GCA_963932895.1 uncultured bacterium | reverse complement strand
TAACTGATAGGGTCTGTAGTAGGCAATGTTGTACTGTTTATAATAGTGATAGGTGATCCTTCACACGCATTTGATACGGCAAAATCTACCTCTGGTATTGGCTTTACATTGATTGTGTTCGTCGCAGTATACTCAAACTTAGGATACAGTGCGTTTGCTACAGTCACCGTTACGTTTACGCCGCTGCTATAGGTAGTATACTCCCAAAAACCATCAGTAATATCTGAATTATCATCTGTAACAGCTGCATCTGGATCTGCAAATTCCCATGATGTTAGTATATCACCAGTACCACGTAAGGTAGACGTATTCTTGAATACTGCTGTGTTGCCAACACATATATCAGGAACATCAAACGATGGTACTGGTGTATGTGGTATATACATATATCTGCTAAATGCGGCCTTACATCCTGTAACTGCGTCTAGAACATTCACTTCTAAGAATATAGTTTCTCCTGCAAGAGATACTAGTGGGTCTGCTCGAAGCTCTTCTCCTACTATCTCAAATCCGTTTCCAGTAGATACATCTGTACCTCCACCCGTAGTAGCCGCAAGAGAGTACGAATAACCTGAACCTGGAGCAGTACCCATAAAAGCGGTAGGCCTGCTAATATCATAATTACTTAAATATGTGTTAACAGTAGCATCTGGATCTAACATAGTGCCAGCATTGACGTACCCATCAAACTGATCACTCATAGCAAGATAACCTCCAAAAGGTGAGGCATGAACGGGTAACGTATAACTAGCCTCATTGTCTGCAGGCAACTCATCACGTTGCAATGATTTCACAGTTATCACGTGTGCCCCCCCTCGTTAAATGTTGGCACACCAGCAAAAGTAAACGATGCAGTAGCACCAGCTGCTATAGGACCTGCAACCACTTCTTCAACAGCCGCACCACCGTTCACACTATACTGTACGGGTATATTCGTTAATGTACCTGGTCCATTGTTCTTTAGAGTAGCAACAACCGCTTCGCTATACGGAGGACACACATTTGCACCAGTCATATCTACACTAACCACTTCTACCTCTACAACGTACTCAATAGCACCAAAATCCGGATATATTGTATTTCTAGATGCTCCAGAAAAATCAGTTGTGATGCTAGTTGGAGTACCTCTATTTGCCATTTGTTGACTTCTTGGTGTAAAATCTCCATTTGCTGGGTCAGTATACATTGGGTCTATCGAAACAGTATTTGGGAAAGCAGCAACCAAATCTTCCAAGTCAAATACACTCACTCCGAAAATATGTATATATCTCCAAGTAAGAAACGGAGAACCAGGTACAAGAAGGTTATTGTAAGAAAATACTCCGCCACCATCGCCCCTTATTCCAAATAACAAACCATTATCCAGCTTAGACACAGTGATAATGTTATGTCTAACCTTAGAATTGCCTGCCACGAAAAGTCTGACACCTACAATTTCACCGCCTCTCCCCGAAGCATCATTACTGCAGTTTATTGTATTGTGTTCAACATTTTTAAGGCCACCACCACCATCTGCATTTCCAGAAATCCAAACAGCATAGATAGAACTACGAGTATGTAAATCAATAATATTATTATAGATATCTACATTGCTAAAGCCGAAACTGTGCTGCCAGAAGACGCCATAAATCGTGCCAGATGCACTGGTAGAAGGGGATATATTGTGAATGTAGTTACGATCAACTTCACATTTTTCATCTGCTACTGCGTAAAAACGTGTGCCATAGTGATAAACCCCATAACGCTGAGGTCCATGTAAAGTTAAATCAGTAGGGTTGTATATCTCATTTCCGCGAACAACAACTCCTGCAGTATTTATTAGGTGAATTCCGAATTCATAAAAACTTGAGATATCATTGTTTTCGATTAGAACATTTTGGTCGGCACCATCTCCGTCAGACTGAAGTAAAGCTATTGCACAAAAAGAACCGCTATTCCCACTACCAGAACCCGCATTATCAAACGTATTGTTACTAATAGTAATATTACGCTTAGTCGCTGTACCCCTATCGCTAGAGTGAGCTCCACCACTTTCAGACACCAATAGGTGTACCGAAGTACTCTCAGTTAGACTACCATCTAATTTAGTAAACGTACAGCTATCAATAGTCACATCTGTACATTCGTCTCTCACTCGCATACATCTTCCGTTAGCATTGCGACTTTCTATTCCCAGATTCTTTAGAGTGATGTAAGAAACTTCTGCAAATGTGATGACCTCATCAACATTGCTAAATATTCTTGCTCCATTACCGTCTATAGTAATCGTATTGGTAGCACTAGCACCTGTGATTTTTGACAACCTTAAAGTATCATCATAGGCAAGTTGATTTACGGTAACTGTAACTGCACCGCTAACACCAAGGGTGTTTAGACTATCTGCTAGTTCGGTGAACGATACAAAGTTTGTTGAAGATGCCCCCATAACTGGGTTTAGAGTATAAGCACCATTAAGTTGAGCTGAAGCCGAGCCTGCAAAGAGCATAGCACCAAATACAACCAGTGATTTTAATGTGAAACGCCAATTTCTTTTGTAATTTTTTTTCATAACTTGTTTTAATGTTTTAATGTGTTTAAATGAATAATAAGGCTCTAACGTACGACCTAAAATAAAAACAACACCACACCTGCCCACCCAAAACCTGTCTTATGACACTGAGCAGACACAACTAGGCTCTTTATGACAGAAAAATTAGAAATCGTATAGAAACAAACCACTAATCAAGGTGAATTGCAGCTATATTTTGTTGTCAAGGTCTACTTATGTTCAATTTCCTTAAATCTGAATAGTCTTCTATCGACCATAGCGTTACAGAAAAAAGCTAAATCAGCTTAATTCTACGTAGTCAATATGCTAATAATTAGCAAATTACACTTATGTGGACCTTACAACATTTCCAATATATGACTGCATCATTATGTGACATTAAAATCCAAAAAAAATGGTTTTATTAGCAGTGAAAATAAATCCATTGCTGATACCAAAAAAAACGCCTGCTGTACGTATTCTAGACGCAACCTTTAACATGTTTTTTGAAGGGCAAGTGGAAAATGTCTCCATTGAACAAATCTCCTTGAAATCGGGAGTCCCTATGGATGACCTTCTTGCTATTTACCCCTCGCTAGATGCCATTACCAAAACCCTCTCTGAGCGAAGTATTGCTGTGCTCAAGGCGAAAGGAGAAACCCTTGCACAACAAAAAGGAATAAACACATTGCGAGAACTTATCTCCAATGATTTAGTTTTTTTTTATAGACTAGCAGTAGATAGAACATTACTCACCGAGCAAACTATGGAGGGCCATGTCTCTGCATTGCAAAATTTTGACAACTATTTCGATACCGAAATGCCTAAAATATATGCTAAATTTTTTACTCACAACAAAGATCTACTGCCTTCTGGAGATATTGATGTGCAGTTCTATGCACACTTTATATCACACAGCCTCAAGTTTTTCAATTTCAAAACACTTGTTGCCTACGAGAGTAGTTCTAAGGGGAGAAAAGCCGTAACAGAACAGATAATAGGAAGCCTCTTCGGAAGAAACTCATTGGATTTGCCAACATTCCAGAAGTAATATATGCCAACAAGACCAAGCTACCGAAAAAAAATATTTGACGCATTGCATCATTTAGGCACAACAATAGGTGACCCAAGTACTATTGACTTTAAAATGATCGCAAAGGAGGCTCACATTAGTGTTTCCAATATTTCAAGAGAATTTAAAGATTTATCCCATTTGTTTTATGAAATTTCTGTAGAAAAATTTAAAGAACACGAAGCTCTGTCAACAAAAATAACGCGTCTCCCAGGAGTATATGCACTACCTTCTTTGCTCAAGCATGATTTAAAAATGATATTCTATTTTGTACGTGATTCTAAGAACCTCGATGGAAAAATTAAGGCAGATGCCGCTTTGGATTACGTAAAAGACTACATAGAAACCGAAATGCCCAATTTTTACTTTGACATCCTACGGTACAACCCAGACTTACTACCCAATAGTGATATCAATGCTAAGCTGTACTCCCAATTTATAGTACACAGTATGTTCTTCTTTACCAAAAAAGAGTTGCATAGCATAGAGCCCGATAGTAGATCGCTTACAGGTATGACTCGGAAGCTGATCAATAGTCTATTCTCTTCGTCTAAAGCAGCTATAAAAATAGAGTAGTTTTCCCAAAGGATCCCAATTTAAGGAAGGCGTGTTATGCCGAGTCTTTCTTCTATAAACACCTGGGTCTCCCTCTCCACACTCTCTATGTCTTGCGAGAAGTACTGATTTGCCACAGCGTGTACGCCTACATTAGCAAAGGCTACTTTTTTCTTATTTGTAGAACCCAGTTGTTCGTACATTTCTATTAGATGACTTACCGATACTACGTTATCTTGCTCCTGTTCGTTCATATAATAGTACCCTACAAAGGTGGGCACTTTTACTTGCTCAAAAGTAGATTGAGTCATAGTTCCCTCTAGTAGCCGTTGCAATTCTACGAGTGCTTCTAGTCTATACTTTAGGTGCCAATATTGCTCTGCTTTTGTTGGAGCTTTCCATTCGTGGTAATTACATCCTTTTACGATGCGAGCTATGTGAATACCCCACGGACCAGCAAGCAAGAAACTCTTTGGATCAAAAATCTTAATATTGGGAGAATAGCAGATCAAGCTGTGTATTTTATTTTTGTCAGAGGCTAAAAATAACGCTGCTGTACTGCCTGTACTCGTGCTCATTATTATCACACTATCTCCCATAAGACGAGCGAGTCTAAGAGCCTGCTTGGCAGACTCTAAATATCTCTCCGCAGTGAAATAGAGCATAGGCTCCTCCTCCTCCAAGCCGTGGTCTGCAAGCAAAGGAGCATACATATTCATCCCATAACGCTTTGCAATATTGCGGTGTACGGGCCCTCCTTCTTCTGGCGATGCCGAGAAACCGTGGAGATACAAAAGCACATACTTGGTTTTCTTGCCCGCACTATCTGCCCAATACAATTGAGATTCATTGCCTTTTTTAATCGCCAAATGTGCTTGAGAGTTGGCAACAGCATCTACCACATAGTTTGGGTTAAAATCAGTAGGGTCCATAAGCGGGTTTGCGGTTGAATCTGCTCGAAACGCTTGCGGTTTTGGCCCCACAAAATAGGCTATGCACATAATGATAAGAATACCAAAAAATGCCCAAATTATCTTTTCCATCTCAACCACAAAAGTAACTTTGTATACGTTGGAATATGCTAAAAAAGAACAGGGATGGTTATCCGTTGCTTTTTATGAGTACTTTCGGCTTTTGTAATAAATAGGGAAAACGGATGATTTCAACCTTTAAACATATGTTTAAAACTAGTGCAACGAGTGCTTTTGTAGCACTACTTATGCTAATACACCTTGCAAGTACTGCACAAAACTTAACCATAAACGGTAAGGTAACCAACAAAGACCGCGAAGCGTTGATTGGAGCGTACATCACTGTACCTGCAGTAAAAGGCATAGGTGCTATCACTGATGAAAACGGAATATTCAGCCTACAGGTTACCCAATTTCCAGTGATACTAAAGGTGTCTTATTTGGGCTATGTAGACAAGAAAGTAACCCTAACTGAAGTCACGTCTAACCTCAAAGTAGTCATGAGCGAAAGCTCCGAAAATGTACTTACGGGTGCTCTTGTAAAGGCAAGTAGGGTTACCGAAAAATCAAAAGAAGCTCCACTTACCGTAGAGTCTATAGGTATAGAGGCTATAAAAGATGCTCCAGCAGCTTCTTTCTACGAGAGCCTAGGGAACCTTAAAGGAGTAGATGTAACAGCAGCTAGTTTGAGTTTCAGAGTGGTAAACACCCGTGGTTTTAATAGCACGAGCCCGGTGCGTTCGCTCCAACTTATAGATGGGGTAGACAACCAAAGCCCGGGATTGAATTTTGCTCTCGGTAATTTTCTAGGAGCAAGCGACTTGGATATACGCCGCGTAAATGTAATCGCCGGAGCAAGTAGTGCCTTCTATGGGCCCAATGCTTTCAATGGAGTAATAGCCATGGAAACGAAGGAGTCGTATGATTTTCCGGGAGTACTCACAGAACTAAAAGTAGGTGAACGAAACCTGAATCAATTGGCTATACGCTATGCAGACTACTTTACGAATGATAAAGGACGCAAAACCTTTGGGTACAAAGTAAATGCCTTCTACATGCAAGCCTACGACTGGGAAGCCGAAAACTATAACCCTACATTAGATAGCGATAATGACAAGAATAATCCTGGTGGCTACGATAGGGTAAACGTGTATGGCGACGAGGTATTGGCAAATGGAAACGACGACTACACCAATCCAACTCAAATATACAATAAGGGTGCAGGCTTAGGAGCCTTTTATAGAACTGGCTATCAAGAGAGGGATTTGGTAGATTATAACACCAATAACCTCAAACTCAACACAACGCTAAGCTATCGATTTAGCGATAGTGTTCAGCTGGACTATTCATTCAATTTTAGTACAGGAAACACGGTATACCAAGGTGACAACAGGTATAGGTTACAAGGCATCCGATTCTGGCAAAACCACATAGAGTTTAAGAAAAAAGACACGTACTTCATTCGTGCCTATAGCACCAATGAAAATGCTGGTGAGACGTATGACATTGTTACAACAGCATTTAGACTAAACGAGGCCGATAAGCCAGAAGGCGAATGGTACAATAGGTATGAGAGCACGTGGCGAAGAAGTAAATATAAAGAGGTGGAGGCTATGCCGGGGTATGTGGCATTTGACCCTAATATTCACGCATCTCACGATTCGTGGTACGAGACCGTCTACTTGCCATTTATCGATGCTAATAAAGAGGCCGTCTCTCAACTACATTCCGAAACAAGAGAAATCATTGACAGGTTCAGGTATACTCCTGGCACTTCAGATTTTGACAGTACGTTTAATGACATAAAATCGCGTTTATTTACTGAAAACGGAACGCGATTTTACGACAAATCCGCTCTGTATCACTTACAAGGAGAATACAAGTTCAAACCACAATTTGGTACTATTACCGTAGGAACCAGCAGTAGGTTGTACACTCCTGAATCCAATGGAACGATTCTGAATGACACAGGAGATGTAGTCATCCGTAATTTAGAGGCAGGTATATATGCCGGTATAGACAAGCGATGGATGGCAGACCGCATAATATTAAATATCACTTCGAGGTTAGATAAAAATCAAAACTTTGATTTTTTGGCCTCCCCAGCAGCTTCATTTATTTACAAGCATAGACCGAATCATGTCTTTAGAACTTCTTTTAGTTCTGCAATACGTAATCCTACGTTAGCAGACCAATATTTACTCTACGATGTAGGACGTGCTACGCTCATAGGAAATCTGAATGGTTTTGATTCTTTAATAGATATTCAGTCATTCAGAAACGCATTTGAGTCTAACATAGATTTGTCCCGTTTACAGTATTACGATGTAGACCCTATCCGTCCAGAGCAAGCCAAAACGTTTGAACTTGGATATAAAGGAAACATAGCTGACCAATCCGTATTTATTGACTTTGGATATTATTATACGGCATATAAAGATTTCATAGGGTACAACATAGGTATTAAGTCTGATTTTGATAACGTGCAAGGCTTACCGATAGGACCAGAGGTTTTTAGAGTGGCTGCTAATGCAAAGGAGACAGTGACTACTCAAGGTATCGCTGTTGGGGTAAACTACTTTTTTAAGAAGTACAATCTTGGGGGAAACTACTCGTGGAACACACTTAACAAAAAAGGAACTGACGATCCTATTATCCCTGCTTTCAACACTCCAGAGCATAAGTTCAATATTAGTTTTAGCGGTACCAGACTAAAGCTACCCGGTTTAGAAGGCGAGCATTTTGGCTTTGGATTAAACTATAAGTGGATTCAAGGTTTCGTATTTGAAGGTTCTCCTCAGTTCACAGGTACTGTACCAACGTACGATATGCTCGATGCACAAATAAACTACGAAGTACCCAAGTGGTCTATGACCTTTAAGCTAGGAGGCAGTAATATACTTGGCATAATGCCACTGCTAGACAAAGCAGGAGAAAATACACAACGCAGTGTCTTCAACAACTTAAATTACCAGGTATATGGCGGTCCATTTGTCGGTAGAATGGTTTATTTTTCGGTACAGCATAACCTTGTATTTAAAAAGAACTAATTAGGATTAAAAAATAAATAAATATATTGCAATACTTAAATTACTAAACATGAAAAAAAAATACTCAATTTTAACACTATTATTGGCTTTCACAGCCCTTAGTACAACTGCACAAACGAGGTACGTAGATGCTATCTACAGCAATGCAGACATCGAAGTTACATCTGACATAGAATTCGCAACGAATATTGACTTTCTGAGGTCCAAAACTTCGGATCAAGCTCAAGTAGGTGCAGACATCACCGAAATAAAGACTGCTCTATTTACAGGTCAAGCTATTCCCGCAAAGTATTTCAATGCTGACACCACTGTAGGTCTAAAAGTAACTACCCTAAAAATGGACATGTATAAGCCAAAAACTTCTGCAGACGCCACTACAGACAGACCAGTAATTGTATTCTTACACACAGGAAACTTCTTACCTCCAGGGGTAAACGGTTCGCCAAACGGTTCTAAAGCAGATAGTTCTGCAATAGTACTATGTACGGAATGGGCTAAAAGAGGGTACGTTGCCGTAGCCTTAAACTACAGACTAGGATGGAACCCCATTGCTACGAATGTAGAGGTAAGAAGAGGTCAACTGCTCAATGCAGTATACAGAGCTATACATGATGTGAAACAAGCTGTAATAATGCTAAAAGACGACGCATCTACTTACGGTATAGACGCTAATAAGGTAACACTTTACGGTGAAGGTACTGGTGCATATGTAGCATTGGCATATGAAACATTAGACAAGAATGAAGAAATGGAACTTACTAAGTTTAGACAAGGCGGTGTAGGTCCATCGTATATAGATAGAACAATAGTAGGAGAAATAGATGGTAGTGGCGGTGCATTAAACCTTTATACTGCGTCAACCACTTCTACAGAAATAGCTGCTGTTGTAACTACAGGTGGTGCATTAGCAGATACTTCTTGGTTAGAAGCAGGCGACGCTCCTATGATTTCGTTTCATTGTGTAAGAGATCCTTTTGCTCCTTTCAACGAAGGAACGGTAATCGTACCTACTACTAACGAAGATGTAGTAGACGTACAAGGTGCTAACTTATACGTACAAAAAGCGAATGCACTTGGAAACAACGATGCTATAAAAGATATAAAAGCAAACGATCCTTATACTGTAGCAGCTGAGGCAAACTATGGTGCTACTGTAGCCTATATCTACGATGACGAAGCAGAAATCACGATCAATACAGAAATGAAAGGATTATTCCCTGTACTGCTTCCTATTGCAGACAAAGTACTTAACAACCAGTCTAGCCCTTGGCAGTTTTGGGATCCAACATCTGCTCTAGCTATGCGAGAAGTAGGGCCTGCAGGATCTGGATTCACTGCTCACATGAATAGTCTTCAGTCTAACACGGATATGTCTCCTGAAAAAGGAAGAACATACATTGACACTATCATGGGTTATATGTGTCCTAGAATAGCCCTTATCAACGGAGATATTGAGCTTTCTTTACTAAACACGAACGAAGTATTGCCTAGCAATGCTGCTCAGGTATATCCTAATCCAGCTACCAACGTAATCAACATAGCAATAGATGCTAAGTACAATGTACAAAACATAAACGTATTGGATATTACGGGTCGTATCGTAAGAAATGCTGTTCCGGCAAACAGAGCAAGCATTAACTTAGAAGGACTGCAAACCGGTTATTATTTCGTAAATATAGCTACCACAGCTGGTACTGTATCTACTAAGTTTATCAAACAATAATTGATTTAACAAATACAAAAAGGCCCGATATGCAAATTGCATATCGGGCCTTTTTTTGTGCCTATGTTTATATATTCCGTATTACAGAAAATCAACCTTACCTGAATCTAGGTTATAATATGCCGGAACAATTTTTACAGATCCAGATGAAACAGCATCACTTATTATAGAAGACCGTGAAACTAATTCTCCTGACGTTTTTTGTGCATTAATCTTTACAACGTCATTTACACTTGCATCTTCTGGTGCACTTGCTATAGCTGGAGCTATGTGTGCGAGTAAATGATTTAGGTTATGTCCATTGTCTCCACCTCCCATAGCCGCGGTTACCGCACCACAACTCTGGTGACCCAGAACTACGATAAGCGTACTACCACAATGAGCTACAGCATACTCTATGCTAGCTATAGTAGAGGTATTGGCTACGTTACCCGCAACTCTAAGCACAAATAGCTCACCAAGTCCTGCATCAAAAGCAAGCTCTGGCACTACTCTACTGTCTGCACAGCTCAGCACTATAGTATGCGGTTGTTGTCCTGTGGTAAGTGCAGCTCTCCGTGCACTATCTTGCAATTTACCGTCTAGCTTGTCTCCTATGAAACGGCTATTCCCTTCTTCTAGTCTATTTAATATTTCGTGATGATTCATACTTTGGGAACAAAAATAATAGAAAGTGGTTTGTCTAACTTAATTCCTTCCACCAATTTTTATTGGATTTAGAATTCAAGTTAAATAGCTCTCCTATTTCTGGGATTATGAATGCTTGAGATTGCTTTTTTGCCTCTGCTGAAAATCGTTCAACGGGTTCTTTCCAGTGGTGCATCGCTAAAGCAAATCCAGCCCAATGAACCGGCATTATCGTACGCACGTCTACATCCTTTGCTGCCTGCACACTTTCTTCTGGGTACAAGTGTATATCATGCCATAATACATTGTACTGACCGCACTCCATAAATGCAAAGTCAAATGGCCCCAGCCTCTCTCCTATTTCTTTAAAATGATCTCCATATCCACCGTCTCCGCTAAACCATATTTTTTCATTGGAGCTTTGGATAGACCACCCGCCCCAGAGACAGCAAGACTGATCGCGTATGGCTCTACCAGAAGCATGACGTGTAGGCGTATAGGTTATTTTTATGCCTTCAAACAATCTATCCTCCCACCAGTCAAATTCCGAAATTTGATCATTGGATACACCCCATTTTACTAGATGACGTGCAGCACCAAGAGCTACATAATAGTTATTAATCTTGGGCATTAGTTTTTCCATACTCGCTAGATCAAGATGGTCGTAATGGTCATGCGTGAGTAGCATAAGATCTATTTCTGGCAACTCATCTATGATAGCCAGCGTATTCTCCGAAAAGCGAGCTACCGAAAAAGGAGCTACAGGAGCTGCATTGGGACCAAACATAGGATCTATAAGAATCGTCTTGTTATCTACACGTAGCAAAACTACAGAATGCCCAAACCATATCATCTTAGCCTTATCTGACGGAGCTAGAAAGGCCTCTTTATCGAATACAACAACAGGCAACGGCTTCGTTGGGATTCTTCCTTTTCTATCAAAAATTTGGCGATAGATGAGCTTTGGGACATTCCATGGTCGTATGTCTACACCAGTTCTTTCAAAATTGTAAAACTTCTTTTTTTTCCACTGCGGAGAACGTGAATAGGTGTCCTTAAGTGCTGTAGAAACCTTACCGCCAAATTGTCT
>CAWVTO010000044.1:0-11789 GCA_963932895.1 uncultured bacterium | reverse complement strand
CCTACAGGACTTGATTTTGGAACACAAGACGATGATAAAGTATACGAGTTTATAGCAGGTGTACAACTTGCAAAAGACATTACTATAACAGATCTTGACGTACCTGCTCAAGCAGTCCTTACTGCTGGTTCAGTTCCATTGAATGCGTTGGTAAGAAATCTTGGAAGTGAGACAATAACTTCGCTAGATTTAACCTACTCTATCAACGGAGGAGCTACAATAACAGATAATGTTACCACCAGTATTGCACCAGGAGCAATTGTTTCTGTTGCTCAGTCTACTACTTGGACTCCTGCTGCTGCAGGAACTTATACAGTTACTGTCACCGCTTCTAATCCGAATGGAGGAGTCGATGAGAACCTAGCAAACAACAATGCTATAAGTCAAGATATTACAGTATTAGCTGAAGCGGTACAACGTGTTCCCTTATATGAAATATTCACATCTTCTACTTGCGGACCTTGTACCCCAGGTAATGCTAACTTCCACGGTATTGTAGATGGTGCTCGTGAGGACGAGTGTACGTACATCAAATACCAGCAAAACTTCCCAGGATCTGGTGATCCTTATGCATCATCTCAATCAGTAGCCAGAAGATCATACTACGGCGTTAATTCAATTCCACGTATGGAAATTGATGGTGAGTGGGATGGAAATGCAAATGGATTCACTTCTAGTCTCCACGATGACGCTTTGGGCGTTTTTAGTATTATTGATATAAATGCAACTTTTGACAAATGGGGACAATCAGTAGTGACTACTGTAAATATTGATCCACTTGCAGACATTAGTAATGTAAGTATATATGCTGCTGTTTTTGAAATATTCAATGAGAGCAATATCAAGTCAAATGGAGAGACTGAATTCTTACAAGTTTTTAAACGATTTATGTCTCCAGTGAATGGAGAATCTGTGAACTTAGTTTCAGGTACTGCAACAACCAAATCGTATCAAGTAGATTTTAAAGGTGAGTACGAACTTGCTGCTGATGGACAATCTGCCAATTGGGTTAACATCAATACAAATCATGATATAGAAGACTTTAGTAGTTTAAAAGTTCTTGTTTGGGTACAGGATAATGCAACTAAAAAAATATTGCAATCTTCCTATGCACAAGAAACAAAACTAGGAGTAAAAGATGTTGCTAGCACCATCAATGCTTCAGTTTCTCCGAATCCTACAAACGGAGTAACCAATGTATCTCTTAGTCTTTCTAGAAATTCAGATGTTAATGTTTCTCTTACAAACGCTATGGGTCAAGAAGTAAATTCATACACATTCAATAATGTGGATGGAGGTAATAATACACTTACACTTAACTTAAGCGATTACTCTGAAGGAGTATACTTTTTCAATATCACAACGGATGAGGGATCAACTACTCAAAAGGTGATTCTGACCAACTAAGATATCACATATTATTTTGAAAAAAGAGGCATACTTGGTATGCCTCTTTTTTATTGCCTTAGATTTGTGGTGTGTTTATATCCGGATTTACTTTTATACGCAATGCTGTAAAGCTTGATTATCCTGTAAAGGAAGCTATATTGTCTGTCCTACCTTTAGTAGACGAGATGGTGGTAGCCGTAGGCCAAAGTGAAGACACAACCCGTGAACTCATAGCCTCATTAGGTCCCAAGATACGTATTGTAGATACCGTTTGGGATGACTCGCTAAGAGAAGGAGGTAAGGTGCTTGCCGTGGAAACCAACAAAGCATTTGAGGCTATAAGCAAACAAGCCGATTGGTGTTTTTATATACAAGGAGATGAGTGTGTACACGAGAAGTACCACGCGGAGATACTGGCTCAAATGTCTCGTTACAAAGAAGATAACGAAGTAGACGGATTACTATTTGACTATGCTCACTTCTACGGAAGCTATGACTATTTAGGCGATAGCCGCACGTGGTACCGCAAGGAAATTCGCATTATCAAAAACGACAAATCCATCAGTAGTTATCGCGATGCTCAAGGTTTCAGGAAGGATGGCAACAAACTTCGTGTAAAACCCATACAGGCAGATATATACCACTATGGCTGGGTAAGACACCCAAAATATCAAATGGCTAAGCTGCGTGAAGCAAATAAACTCTGGCACGACGATGCGTACATAAACCAAAAGTTTGATGCGAGTAAAGATTTTGATTATTCTGAAATAGACTCCATTAAGCCCTTTGAAGGCACACACCCCGCAGTTATGCAAGACAGGATTGCTGAAATGAATTGGAGTTTTGATAAAAACCCGAAGGCTAAAACCTTTGGTTTAAAATTGAAAATACTGTATGGTATAGAGAAACTTACCGGATGGCGAGTAGGAGAGTACCGCAACTACAAAGTGGTGTAACTCATGTTTTAATATACTTTATCACCTCCTCGTATACTGTACGCCACCCACGCCACCTACCGTCTTTGCTAAGGCTATCATTGTGCCAAAGGCTAACGTATTTACCATTCACCGCTTTCACCTTATCTACGAGCATACAAAGCGTTGTTATCGCTTCCTTTTCATTCTGTCCCATATAGTGCATGGGTGTAATGTCCATAGCACAGAACGGTACAAGACAAATATTTGACGCTTTATTGTTTCTAAAATCAAACCAAAAAAACGGACTTGCTATTCCTGCCCTAAAACCCAAGTGCGTGGAGTATCCCATGGTATGGTCTACTTGAATGCCATTCGCCACAAGGGTATCATAGGTATTGGGCATTTGGTGCATCAAAAAATGCTGTCTGCTTGTAGTGGGACTATCGCCTACAATATCGGCCAAACGTGCTATCTCAATAGCTACCTTCTCTGGACTATCGTTACTAGCATACGATGGATGTATACCTACGTTTGATTGGAGTATTGTATTTAGTTCTGTGATTCGTTTTCTAAACGCCTTATTTGTATGCGACGTGTTTTTGTCATACTTCCCGTGGTCTCCAAGTAGCACAAAGTAGTGGCAATCTACATCATACTTTTTGTGTAAAGCGTGTTGCCACCCAAAAGTTTCAAAAGGGTCTGGTGTACTACCCAAAAGTACCTGTAGTCGTTCTTTTACATCTGTCCAATTACCGGTAAGCAGGTCTTTGCAAGCTCCCAAGGTGTTTCTTACAATGCCTTTATGTTGGTACTTCCATGCCATATCTACATCTATAGTAGACACGTATGAGAACGTAGATTCGTGAAAGAGCAAGTCTGCATCTTGCTTGAGTAAGAACTCCTTAAGAAGTATAGCCCACTGATTTACCATAGGCTCGTCTAGTAGGTTGTTCTGTGTTAATACACTGGCTTCTGCGGGAAAGCGATTGTGGGCATCTGCCTCATAAGGTAACCACTCCTCATAGCGAGACACAAGGTAGAATGCCGCTGAGAAGATGTCAAACGGAAGTGCACCATCTCCAGTATGAAAAAAGCTATGAGAATCTCCCCAAGGCTTAAATTCAATCTGCTCTTTTATACGCTCTCTCAGATTTGACTCAGACAGTATCCCTTGAGGTATACAGCTTAAAGTAGTAGATGATTCATTGGAATAATTCAGCTGAGCATTTTCTAAGGATTCTACGTAAACGTAAGTAGTTCCGAGCAGTTGCTCAAAAAACAGAGTAAAGATGTAGTCGTGCCTAGGAGTAGGGTCTATACAATATATTTTTATGGGTACTGACAATAGATTTCTTCTAAAACTACTGCAAGTTTACGGTCTTTGTTTGTAATGGTATTCCCTTCGTCGTGCGTAGTCAGTTTTATCTGTACCTTGTTGTATACATTGCTCCACTCCGGGTGGTGATTTGCTTCTTCTATAGCAGGAATACATTCCTGCATGTATTGCATAGCAGTCTCAAAGTTTTCAAACTTTAGCGTTGCGATTAGGGCATTATTTTCTTCTTTCCACATTATCGTATGATTTTAAGGCTGTACAGCTTTCCGTCTAACTCTGCTGTTACCACATAAAGTCCTGCATTGTAATCAGCAGGGGAGAGGCTTAGCACAGTATGGGTTTCACTGTATAATTTTTGTCCGGTAGCACTGTATAGCGTAAACAGAGTAGCTTTTGGAGCTATTACTTTTAGCTCAGCATGCCCTTGAGCAAATCCCAGTTGATCCAATACCCTAATGTCTCCTTGTCCTTTTATGATTTCAATATTCGCTCCACGTTGCACAAAACCTGCATCTACAAAGCACTGTTTTAAGGGTGAGTAGTAACGACTATCAAAATCCATGCTATCAATATCCAAAATAACTTGAGCCATTTGGGCCATTGTAGTATTCGGGCCTTGATAATAAAAATGTTCTAATAATAAGTTATCCATGGCTTCTCGACCTATGAAATCGTGTGCACACATCAGTGCACTACTCCACATATCTCTGTCGCCGTCTTTACTGTTTTTTAGGTCTTGTGGATACGCTCTATTCGTGTTTAATGGTATGCCGTTCCATGTTTCATTGCCGTCCCAAGAAAAGACTTTATCTGGCGTATTATCGTTTATACTACGGCTATATGCTTTAGCTAAGTAGTCACAAGAACCTTCTTCCATGGCTTCTCGTTCTATACCAACAGTATTATCTGGTGAGGCTAATTCACTTAGTGAATGTGTAAACTCGTGTACCACCACTTCACCATCTTCGGCGTCATCTATACCACCCTCACCAAACTGTAGTACATGACTAGATGGCGTGTAACTGCTGTTGTCCAAATTATCAAATGCATGAACATCCACTATTAATGTATCGGTTAAATCGTCGTAACCCAATCTGTTTACATATTCTCCCATGGTATTGATGTGGTAGTAGACATTGAGGTACTCAAATGCATCTATATCCCGTGTATACATCAAGCTATCATTCGTTGCATAGTAGAACGAATCTGTAGGCAAGCTTATATCTTTAAAATACAGAAACTCAGATTCCAGAAAGAAAGTATCATTGTCAAATTTGGCTAGCACTTCTTTCCATACCAATTGACTATCTAAGGTACTGTTGGTTTGGTCATCTGCATCTACAAAGTCACCGCCATAGGGCTTCCCAGATGAATTTATGGGGTTTACCATGAAGACTTTTACGAAAATACTGGTATCTCGTTTGATGTACTTCTGTACGTCTTTCTCCAAGAGTATTTGTCCGTCTTCTCTTACCCATTGGGTGAGTGGGTGCCCATTTACTACTTCTTTTCTATGAGCGGCTTGTAGCTCTCGGTTATAAGGTATAAGGTAGTCTCCCGTGGTGTAGATGCTGGATACCGGAAGGTAATTCAAAAAATTTTGAATTACCTGTGTACCGTTCTTCTTCATATGTACTGTCACTCCATGGTGTTTTACCACCTTGCCCTGTACTACTTGAGCAAACGTGTAATGGGAGGCAAACGGACTTTCGACCGCATAGGATTGTTGCAGTGTTGTATGTTCCGGTAAAGTAATGGTATTCAACACTTGTTGCAAAGGACTGGGTGCTTTGAATGTACTACTCTGAGCTAGTGTAGTACCCGCAGTAAGTAAGCCGGTAGAGAGTAGTATGTAGTGCCAACATTTCATATTGTATTTCGTCTAATATTCTTAGAGCACCACTAAGGTAAGGATTTTCTTTAGTTCACTGCGTAAGTCTGCAGTCATACTTTTACTACATGTTACTTCGAATTGACCATCGGCATTCGTTATGTATGTTACCCCTTTTTGCCTTGCAAGAAAATTGTATAGACGATATGCCTCCGTAGGATACATCGTACAAATAATGGTGTCTTTGAGTACCAATTCTTTAATTACAGCGTCGTCTATGCACAGTTGTGCTGCTCCTCCGTATGATTCTATTAAACCTGGTATTCCGAGTTTTTTGCCACCGTAGTATCTCACTACTGCACACCCTACATAGGTTATTTCGGCACTCAGCATAGCGTGCAAAATTGGTCTTCCGCTACTGTTACTTGGCTCTCCATCATCACTGCATCGTTGATACTCCCGTTCTGTTCCTATCACACAGCCCGAGCATACGTGTGTAGCATCTGCAAATTCTTCTTTGTACGCCTTTATTTTCTCATCAAAATCTGCGGCATCCTTTACCGGAAATAGGTAGCCATAGAACTTACTCCCGCTCGCTTTATACTCACTGGTATTCACCATACATATGCCTCTGTACCTATCTGCTGGCATACGCTATGATGGCTATAGAAAATACGGCTAGCAATAGTCCCCATTGATTCTTTGGTTCTAGTTTTTCTTTAAAAATAAGGACAGACAACAATGTGCTTAACAATACCACACCCACATTATTTACCCCAAAAACGAAAGCACTTTTTACACTAAAACCTTTTATTGCACTCAGCAAAAAGAAGATAGAGAAGTAATTGGGTATACCCAAACCAACTCCGGCCTTTATGCTCTTCCATTCCCAACCACTAAAATTAGCTTTTTCTTTAACCAGATAAATAAGTACTCCTGCGATGAATGCTCCTAGAAAAATAGAATACGAAATAGCACTGAGCGGCACATCTTGACTATAAGCCGTTTGTAATACTTTTAAGCTTGTATCTATAAGACCTCCACCTATAAAAACGATGATGGGAAGCACTAAAAATCGTTTATCAATAATTAGCTCTTTTTTTACTGTGATGAAATAGATGCTTAGTATAGATAATACTACTCCCAATACAAATAGAATAGTAATTTCTTCCTTAGCATAGAAAAAAGCAAATAGGATAGGGATAACCACACTCATCTTTCCACTTACGGCGGTAACACTAATGCCTAGCTTCTCTGTGGTAAGGGCCATCGAAAAGAAAATAGCTATAAATAAAAAGCCCAGGAGCAAGCAATATGTAAACCAAGGCTGACCGATATAACTAAAAATATCTCGGTTAGTGGATAGACTAATGCCAAGCACGAAGCATACCAGATAGTTGACTATAATGGCTTGAAATTTATTGACATCATATTCCTTGAACCACCTGAAAATTAAATTAATAAAAGTGCTAAATGCTATGCTTAATAGAAGAAAGGTAATGGCCATTATTTTGGTCTAAAGTATTTAATCGTATCGTTTCCGTTTATTTTTTCATTCACACTAGGTATGCCTACCCAAGGTGCTTTTATTCCCGTATCCCACTCTGTTTCAGATTTTAAGATTATCGCCTCATCCCACGCCTTATTTTCTATAAAAGATGTTAAGACCTGATTTCCCCCTTCAACCAATACGCTATGTATATCTCGGGAGTACATATCTGCAAGTACACTATCCAGTGTCATGTCTTCCAGTTTTATCAATTCGTAGTTGTCCGTTTTTTCGCTGTTTACGGTAGTGTAAAGTAGTGTGTATCCGGTAGAAAATGTCGCTATATTTAGATCTACATTGAGTGTTTTGGAAAGTACAATTTTTATAGGATTATTGCCATCTACACCACGTACATCGAGCCTTGGTTTATCCCTATTTATGGTATTAGCACCAACCAGTATTGCTTGGTGTGTAGCCCTCAAATTATGCACCAATGGAGTATTGACAACATCACTTATTTGTGCAGGTTGATTGTCACCTTCTAAACGAGCCATAAAACCATTCTTAGTCTCTGCCCATTTCAGTGTAACAAACGGACGCTGAGTGGCGTGTGCTTTAATAAATTTTCTATTCAGAGCAGTACACTCATCTACCAGTACACCCACTTTCACTTTCACTCCAGCATCTCGTAGTTTTTGAATACCACGACCAGCCACTTTCGTATGTGGGTCTAGCATACCAATAATTACACGCTTGGGGTTCTTGTCTTCTATAAGGTTTGCACAGGGAGGAGTTTTACCGTAATGGGAGCAAGGCTCTAGATTTACATATACCTCGCATTCATTTGTATTGATAGCAGGAGCAAGGTTATTAAACGCATTTGCCTCAGCATGAGGCCCTCCAAATCGCTTGTGATAACCCTCTGATACAATCTCGCCATTGTGCACGATAACGCAGCCCACCATTGGGTTTGGGGCAGTATAGCGTTCGCCTTGCTTGGCTAGCTCTATACATCGTTTTATGTACATCTCATCTTGCAGGCTGCGAAGCTAATGTTAATATCATACATTCTTTAGCTGTAAATTTGCAGCATGCAACTTGGCCTCATAAAAGCACTCTACACCGATCAACTTACCAAAGTCTACAACTACGGCGAAGCTGAAAATCTTTTTTATATCACTTTGCAGTGGTTAGAAAAAAAATCTAAAACTGCCGTTATACTGGGCCAAGAAACACTTTTGGTAGACACCTATCAATTGGTTTTAGAGGAGCTTTTATTGGGTAAGCCCATACAATACCTTACCCATGAAGCTCCATTTTATGGGCTAAACCTCTATGTAGATGAGCGTGTGCTTATACCCCGACCAGAAACGGAGCAACTCGTACATTGGATTATTCAAGATAACCCTAAATTTAGAGGCACTGTATTGGATATAGGTACGGGTAGCGGTTGTATACCCATAGCATTGGCCAAGCATTGGCCTGAGGCCGTCCTAAGCGGATGTGACATAAGTGCAAATGCACTCGTAGTAGCGGAGAAAAATGCTAAAGAACAAGAGGTAGATGTCACCTTTATTCAGAAAGACATTCTCAACCAAAAACTGGATACCTACGATATCATCATAAGTAACCCACCATACATCGGCGAAAATGAAAAGCATGACATGCACCAAAACGTACTGGATAATGAACCGCATTTAGCTTTATTTGTGTCAGACAGCGATCCACTTATTTTTTACAAGAGAATACTGCAACTCGCTAAAAAACAAGAAACTACGTGCTACTTTGAGACAAGCGAATTGTATAGAAACGAGTTAGATTCTTGGCTAAATAAAGAAGGTCATACTTATATCTGGCAACTGGATTTTCAAGAAAAAAACAGGATGCTAAAAGTTAGTTTTTAAACTCAAATCGTTCACTCCTCAATTTATCCCCATTTATACTAAACAATTGTGGGTATTTTCGTGTCAGAATAGCTGAAGCATTAACCATTTGCTTATAGATTGCACACTTTATAACTAACTTGAAATAGATGAATTCGGAAAACGAGAAAATTATTCCAATTAACATTGAAGAAGAAATGAAAACCGCATACATCGATTACTCGATGTCGGTTATTGTTTCGCGTGCTCTTCCAGATGTACGAGATGGTCTAAAGCCAGTGCACCGCCGTGTACTTTATGGTATGACTGAGCTTGGACTAGCTAGTAATAGACCTTATAAAAAATCTGCAAGAATAGTAGGAGAGGTACTTGGTAAGTATCACCCACACGGTGATACTTCTGTTTATGATACAATGGTACGTATGGCCCAAAGCTGGAGCTTACGCTACCCTATGGTAGATGGCCAAGGTAACTTTGGTAGTATAGATGGTGACCCACCAGCAGCAATGAGATACACCGAAGCAAGAATGAGAAAACTTGCTGAGGAGATGCTTGCTGATATAGATAAAGATACGGTTGATTATAGACCCAATTTTGACGATAGTTTAAGCGAACCTACAGTGCTACCTGCACGTATACCGAATTTATTGGTAAACGGTGCGTCTGGCATTGCAGTAGGTATGGCAACCAATATGGCTCCGCATAACTTAAGCGAGTGTATAAATGGAACGATTGCATACATAGAAAATACAGATATAGACGTAGAAGGACTAATGGAGCATGTGAAGGCTCCCGATTTTCCTACGGGTGGTATCATATACGGTACCGAAGGCGTAAAATCTGCTTTTGAAACAGGTAGAGGCCGTATCGTAATGCGTGGTAAAGCTGAGTTTGATGTCAACAAAAATGGTAGAGAGCAAATTGTAATAACAGAAGTTCCTTACCAAGTAAGTCCATCACAAATCATTGTGAAGGCTGTAGACCTCGTAAATGACAAGGTAATAGAAGGTATAAGCGAAGTAAGAGATGAGAGTGGCCGCCAGGGTCTACGTATCGTTTTTGATCTGAAACGTGATGCAATACCCAATATTGTACTCAATAAACTATACAAATACACACCGTTACAAACGAGTTTTAGTGTAAACAATATAGCCCTTGTAAAAGGAAGACCGGAGATGCTAAATCTTCGGGATATGATACATCACTACGTAGAACACCGCCATGAGGTAGTTATTCGTAGAACAGAGTATCTGCTAAAAGAAGCTCAGAAACGTGCTCATATACTAGAAGGGCTTATTATAGCATTGGATAATCTAGATGCAGTAATAAAACTCATAAGAGCGTCCAAAAATGGTGAAGATGCCCGAAATGGGTTGATGAAAGAGTTTAAACTTTCTGAAATACAAGCCAAAGCCATACTCGATATGCGTCTACAGAAACTTACGGGTCTGGAGATTGACAAAGTAAGAGCAGAGTATGCAGAGTTAATGGCAACTATTGCTGACTTAAACGACATTTTAGGAGATGAAGCTCGTAGAATGCAAATCATCAAAGATGAACTTCTCGAAATGAAAGAGAAGTACGGAGATGAGCGTAGAACAGCCATAGAGTTTGATGCTGGAGAAATAAACATAGAAGACCTCATAGCAAACGAGGAGATGGTAGTAACTATCTCTAGCATGGGCTATATAAAACGTACGCCACTTACTGAGTACAAATCTCAGTCTAGGGGAGGAGTTGGTAATAAAGGTGTGAAGCATAGAGATAAAGATTATGTAGAAAATCTCTTTGTTACTATGACGCACAACTACATCTTACTATTTACAGACCAAGGAAGATGCTTCTGGATGAAGGTTTACGAAATACCTGTAGGGAGCAAAGTGTCTCAAGGTAGAGCTATCCAAAACTTGATTAACATACCAAACGATGATACTGTAAGAGCATTTGTAGCTACAGGAAATCTTAAGGACGAGGAGTATGTGAACAATAATTTCATCGTGATGTGTACTAAAAACGGTACAATCAAGAAAACATCACTTGAGCAATATTCTAGACCAAGAACAAATGGAATCAACGCCATAACAGTAAAGGACGGTGATCAATTACTTGAAGCTAAACTCACAGACGGAACCGCAGAAATACTGTTGGCGAAGAAGAGTGGTAAAGCTATCCGATTCAATGAAGAGAACGTAAGACCAATGGGTAGAACGGCTTCTGGAGTGAGAGGAGTGAGGCTAGAAGACGACCAAGACGAAGTAATTGGAATGGTTTGTGTAAACTCTGATATGGAAGACACTACTATAATGGTAGTATCGGAAAAGGGATACGGAAAACGAACTGACATCGACGATTATAGAATCACAGGTAGAGGAGGGAAAGGAGTAAAGACTCTGAGTGTTACAGAAAAGACCGGTACACTGATCTCTATGAAAGACGTAACCGATGAAAATGATCTGATGATCATAACCAAACTAGGCATAACCATCCGTATGAAGATGGAAGATGTAAGAGTAATGGGAAGAGCCACCCAAGGAGTTAGGCTCATAAAAGTAAGAGACAAAGACGATATCGCATCTGTGGCAAAAGTGCCTAAAGTAGACGATGAAGAATTTGACGAAAATGAATCTGAAGATGGAGAAAATACAGACACAGATACTACAGCAAACAGTGAAGAGAATGAAACAAATACAGAAGAGAATGAAGATTAAATTCAGTTATGTACTCGTACTAATAGCTCTGTTTTCGGGGTTAAGCACAATGGCTCAGAAGTTTAGTGTGGAATCCATGAAAATGGAATTGGATCCTACAAAACCAGACGGTGACAGAAATTTTGATGACCTAGTGAAGTGGGCTGAAGAGACCGCAGTGCATCCAAAAACGGCCAACGATCCTAAAATGTGGTACTACAGAGGGCTTACTTTCTTGAAGGTGGCTAACATGGAAA
>CAWVTO010000043.1:0-11855 GCA_963932895.1 uncultured bacterium | reverse complement strand
AAGGTTAATCCTTCTTTGATTTTGAATCTGCAATAGCACTCATTTAACCCCGTTCCTCAACTCGTCCCTGCTCCTCGTTCAATCCATGTAAGGTATCCGTTTACCTTTAGGTTACTACATAGTATTCACTTAAAAAAAGTAATTATTATGCAACCAAAAACAAACAGAACAAGACCAGATCGAATTATCCTATTTGAAATAGGCACCATTATCGCACTTCTCTTTGTACACTACATGCTCAACTTCCAGTACAGCGTAGCACCAGCAGAGCCACCCCAGACACAAGATGACCCCTATGCAGAAAAACCGTATGTGATGGTACCGTTCATGGAGCCAAAAGTAATTGTAGAGCCTAAACCCATAAAAAGCGAAATCATTGAAGCATCTATCTTTGATCCGATAGCTCTCATAAAGCAAGTAGATAACTTATTCAATACTCCAGATCAGATTATGACACCTTCGAGCTTCACTCCACCAGGACCCATAGCTCCATTTATCGTAAAAGATAGAATTGATTCGTCCTTAATAGTGCATGATTTTCCAGACCAAATGCCCGAGTACCCCGGTGGAGAAGGAGAACTCATCAAGTACATTGTCACTCATTTTGATATCCCTGATCCGCTATTTGAACTCGACATTGACGTGAAACTCGATGTAGAATTTGTCATAGACCAATATGGAGAAGTATCTGATTTTAAAATACTCAACTGCTCCAGACCCGGTTTTGGATTGGAAGGCGAAGCCAAACGCGTATATACCAAAATGCCGAAGTGGAAACCTGGAACCAACCACGGCAATCAGGTTAAAGTACGCTTGCATCAGCCCATCAAAATCCAAATAAATTAGTCGTGGTATTTTTAAGGATATATGGCTTACTAATTTGGTAAGAAATTTTTAGTAGACTTCGTTTTTAGTAGAAAAGAGGGCCTCGCAGCCCTCTTTTTCTTTTACCCTAGTTTCTGTATTTAGTCATTTTTTACCGCTTTTCAACTCCAAAACACCGTTTATGAACTGTGCAGTGGCAATTCACACTATTTCTCGTTATCTTTACGATATGATAAAATCGCAAAACACATTTCGCTTTCTACTCACAGCACTTATGCTGGTAGCCGTAGCTAGCATCTCTTTTGCAGTTGCCGGAGAGGGCGATAAGGATAAAGATAAGAATGGCAAAAAAGATCCAAAGAAGTCTAGTGTTACTATAATAGATAGCAACAACGTAGATCATAAGTACGATATACCAACAACCAAAAACCAAGTGGACGATACCCTTGTATATGAAGACTGGGATGGTCAAGGTGGCGGTGGTGATGATGACGGACAATACAGCGGAGCGTATCAAGGCAATCCGGATATTGGTGGATCAAAAAATAAACCTAGCAGTGGGTACCAAATCGGAGCAAGTGATGCTATAGCCGTTTTCAAAAATAAATACAAAGTAGAATTTGATGTATATCCGAACCCTGTGGCAAATGAGCTGCATATACGACCGGAGAAGACACCACAAACGCTTCAAATAACCAACCTTGTAGGTAAGGTGCAAAAACAAGGAGATTACACTCCTGTAGTAACTGTATCTGACCTAGCATCTGGTATTTACCATATACAATTGATATATCCTGACCGTCACGTAGAGTCACGTAAGTTTGTCAAGTATTAGTTCAATTTTTGTTTAACCATCTAAAAGTAAGAAAATCATGTTAAGAGCTGTAATTATCGACGACGAGAGAAAAAGTAGAGAAAACCTAGAGTTACTCCTTGATTCATTTGTAGAAAATGTACAAATCGTAGGCACGGCAAACGGTGTGCTCGAGGGTATACGTGCTATTGACAAGCACCACCCCGATCTGATTTTCTTGGATATTCACTTGGCAGATGGCGACGGTTTTCAGGTACTCGAAAGCTTAAAAAACAAAGATCAAAACGTAATTTTTGTTACCGGTCATGAAGAACATGCTGTGAAGGCTTTTCGCTCGGAGGCGATAGATTATCTTCTAAAACCGGTGTGTATAGAACACTTGCAAGGGGCAGTAGATAGAGTAAGCATAAGACAAACTGCTCTTAGCGATAAAGGGGCCGTCAAAACTGGGCAAATCTCAATTTCGAATAACAAAGGTCTTTCATTTCTAAAAACAGAAGATATTCTCTACTGTAAAGGAGATGGAGCATACACTTACTTCCACTTGAAAAACGGTTCCCGTATTACCACTTCCAAAAACCTGAAAGAATACGAAATTCGATTGGATGGATTTAACTTTTTTCGAAGCCATAAGTCATACCTCATAAATCTTGCGGAGATAAAAACCTACATTCGTGGCAATGGCAGATATGCGGTGATGTCTAATGGAGACCATGTTAGCGTTTCTAAAAGAAGAAAAGACACCTTCTTAGCTGCCCTCGGCAGTGCATAGAATCAAAATCATATACGTCACCCTACTCTTGAGTTTTGGCTTACTTAGTAATGCTCAAAACCAGTCTAAGAATATTCGTTTTCAGAATCTCACTGTCGACAATGGACTCTCTATGGGTACCATTACGGCATTTACGCAAGATTACAAAGGCTACATATGGATTGCAACTGCGGAGGGTCTACATCGATACGATGGGAAATCCTTCAAAATTTTTAAACACAATGAAGGCAACGACAACTCCCTGTCTGATAGCTACATAACCAGTTTAGCCACAAAGGATAATAACATCTATATAGGTACAAACCTAGGCACTATCGATATTCTTGATGCAGACAACTATACGTTTTCGCACATAGTTCTTAATGCTCAAGATGAAAGCTATGATTACCCTATAGAACAATTGCTGCTATACAAAGACAGACTACTCATAGATACGGACGGCGGCGGTTTGTGGGAGTACTTTTATCGCGAAAAAAAGATACGAAGGGTACAGGTTGCAAAATTGGGCGACACCGAAATAGAGGAGATGATGGTGCATAACGACAGCCTCTATCTATTAACCAAGAATACACTCATCTCTACCAACTTACATAAAGCCAATGTCGTATATCATACCACTGAAAAACATTCATTCAATACATTGTGCTCCTATGGCCAAGACATTCTAATAGGCAGTAAGAACGGGCTTTTTCTTCTTTCCGATATATCTCGCTTACGCCCCATAGAATTACCCCCAAGAAAGCGATACGTAAAGCAGATAAATAAGCTGCTACAAGACGGCAAGAACGTATGGATAGCATCTGACGGCGGACTCATGCTTTTGGAAAAGGACATGACCGTACGATTATACCGGTCCAATCAGTTGAGACCTTATTCACTGATAAATGATAAGGTAAATCACCTCTTTGTAGACCGAGACAATATTGTATGGGTAGGTACTAGATCAGGAGTGAGTAAGTACGCTCCTCAGTTAAGTAAGTTTGATTTGCTCCAATACTTTGACCTAGATGGCATTACCTATGGCAATAACGTATACTTTACATACGAAGACCAAGATGCCAGCATTTGGCTGGGCACGCTTGGCTCCGGTCTTGTAAAACTCGATGCCAATAATAACATAGAAAACATATATCCAAAACTAGGAACCGGAAACTCAGAATCTGAGTCTGTACGTAGCATCTTACAAGACACAAAAGGTACATACTGGATCGGCACTCCACTAGAAGGACTATTCATTTTCAACCCCAAGACCGGTCACAATAAACGGGTAGCCAGTGTACAGCAAGGAAACCTGAATAACAATACCATCCGATCCATATTCGAAGATAAGCATGGAACAATTTGGCTTGGCACCAACATAGGCCTGTCCGGTAAAGATTCAAACTCCAACCAATTCGCTCATTATCAAGCAGATAAATTACACAAGAACAACTCCATTTATCAAATAATAGAACACCCAACGGAGGACAAATTGATAATAGCCAGTTTTAGAGGTGGGTTACAATTGTTTGATCTTAAAACGAAACGTTTTGAAATTTTGAAACACAACGCTGAAGACTCCAGCAGCATTAGTAACAACAACCTTATGTGTTTTGAATGGGTAAATGATGACACCTTGCTTATAGGAACGTATGGTGGTGGCCTTAATATTTATGACCTACATACAAAGTCATTTAGTAGTGTATCTGAAGTAGATGGACTAGTGAATAACATCGTCTATGGTATGCTCTATGATGGCAACGGTTCTGTGTGGCTTTCTACCAACGATGGACTTGTCAATTACCACCTATACAAAAAAACCTATACGAACTTTAAACCTGTTCATTATCTGCAAAGTACCGAATTTAACGAAGGTGCTTTTCTGAAAAGTAGTACTGGTACATTCTACTTTGGTGGTGTAAACGGACTTAACAGTTTTGACCCCAATAAGATACTATTTGACACCGCTGCACGCAACGTTATGCTCACAGATCTACGGGGTGCTTTTACCCAAAAGGCAGAAAACAGTGTCACTCTTGGCTTCCTGAAAAGTAGATTGGAGATTGATTTTATCGCACTGTACTACGCAAATCCAAGTGGCGTAGCATATAGATACCAGCTGCGAGGTTTGGACGAAGATTGGGTGGCTGCAAAAACAAGTAACACGGCAGTATATCCGATTTTAGCTCCGGGCAACTATACTTTTATGGTAGAAGCTCATGATGAGTTTGGTAATTGGTCTGGTATCTCTAACCCACTAAAAATTACTGTAATGCCACCAATATGGCAACGCTGGTGGTTTATACTACTAACTGTTGCAGCACTTGCCGGGCTTATATATGCTCTATTTAGATACAGAACCCGCGAGATAAAACGCTCTTATAAACTGCAACTGATTAATTCGGAACTGACTGCACTCCGCAGTCAGATGAATCCACACTTCATCTTTAACTCACTCAATAGTATCCAATACTTCATATTAAAAAAAGAACCACGAGAAGCGTATACCTACTTGAGCAAATTTGCCAGTCTTATGCGAAAAATACTTCAAAACAGTAGGCTCAAATACATTAGCGTGGCTGACGAAATAGAAGGTCTTGACCTCTACCTGGAGATGGAAAAAATGAGAATGGACAACAACTTGGACTACACCATCAAAACCAAAAATATAGAAGACCTAAAAATGACCAATATGCCTACTATGTTGATACAACCATTCGTAGAAAATAGCATCATACACGGACTATTATCCAAAGAGGATAATCGTAAATTAGATGTTCTCATCTCAAAGGAGAATCAGCACCTCCTCTGCACCATCACAGACAACGGCATAGGACGAGAAGCAGCACGTATTATGAACGCTAGACGGAGTACTGCTCACAACTCTACGGGGATGAGTCTTACGCAAAAACGCCTTGAAATATTAAGTGAAGGAAAAGGAAATTATGCTGTTATTATAAAAGACCTTCAATACGAAGATGGTACTAAAGGAACAGAAGTAGAACTGGTTGTTCCCATTATTAGCCAAATAGATTAAAGGTAATCCAACTACCTACGTAGGCTAGTGCAGTCATGTACACAAACTGAATAGCCGGCCATTTCCAAGACTTAGTTTCTTTATATACAACAGCTAACGTACCCATACATTGCATAGCAAACGCGTAAAAAACCATTAGAGAAAGTACTACTCCTATAGAATATACCGGTTTGCCATTTGCCAAAGTGTCCTTCCTCATTTTGTCACGTATTTGATCAAAATTATCTTCATCACCTACACTGTATATCGTGCTCATGGTTCCAACGAATACTTCCCTGGCAGCAAATGAGGTGATCAATGAAATTCCTATTTTCCAGTTAAACCCAATAGGCTGTATGGCTGGCTCTATAGCTTTACCAAAGTGGCCTGCATAGCTCTCCACTAAATTTTCAGATTCTTGTATGCTGAATGACTCGTCGGTCTTGGGACCGTAACTCGCTAAAAACCATAACACTACAGAGACTACAAGTATCACTTTACCCGCTTCTGCTACAAAACTGCGAGACTTCTGCCACATATTAAGCCAAATATTACTCCACCGTGGAGCGTGGTATACGGGCAATTCCATAATAAAATAAGAAGGTATATCATGGCGTATAATCCATTTGAAAACTACAGCCGCCGTGAGAGCAGCAGCTGTACCTAATACATACATGCCTAGCATTAGAAGTGCCTGTACACTCACTATACCTACATACTGATCGCTTGGTATAGCCATACTAATAAGTAGGGTGTATACGGGCAGTCTCGCCGAGCAACTCATGAGCGGAGTCACCATAATGGTGATCAGTCTATCTTTCCAGTTTTCAATGTTTCGGGTACTCATTATGGCTGGTATAGCACAAGCAGCACCACTCAGTAGAGGAACCACCGATTTGCCACTAAGACCAAGTCCTCTCAACATCTTGTCCATGATGAAACTAACACGAGCCATATAGCCAGTATCCTCTAGCAGTCCCATAAAGAAAAAGAGAATTGCAATCTGGGGTACGAATACTACAACTCCAGCTACACCTGCAACTAATCCGTTTATTATCAGCTTTTTAAGCCACCCATCTGGAAGCACAGCTGAAAGCCACTCACTGAGTAGGGAGAAGCCATTTTCTATCCAGTCCATAGGGTAGGACGCTAAGCTAAATACACTTTGGAATATGATCAACAACACCACCAAAAACATCAAGTATCCCAAAATAGGATGTGTTGCCCACGCATCTATTTTGTTGGAGACTAACTCCCTTTTAGATTTTAATGTAGTCGTCTTGTTTAGTAATTTATTAATTGACACAAAGTGACTCTCATGTGTATGATCCTCCTCACTACCAAAGGCAAAGTGTGGGGCAAACTGGTCTTGAGAAAAGGCATTTTTTAACGCTGCAATACCTTCTCCAGATCGTGCATTCACTTTATATACACGAATACCCAGTTCCTTCTCCAATCGATCAATGTCTATTTCAAAGCCTTTGAAATCAGCAATATCTAGCATCGTAAGAGCCAATACCATTGGTATACCGTGTTGGGCTAACTGACTGAAATAGAACAAGTTTCGTTTCAGGTTTGCAGCATCTGCAACGTATAGAATCGCATCTGGAAGCGGGTCTTCAAAAAATACCTTCACCGCTTCTTTTTCATCCAAACTTTTTGGATTAAACGAATATGTACCGGGTGTATCTATCAGCTCTATCTCATTATCACTTACGGTGAATTTGCCTACTTTATTTTCTATGGTAGTTCCGGGTACATTGGTGATTTTCTGTTTGAGGCCAGTAAGACTATTGAAAAGAGAAGACTTACCACAGTTGGGGTTTCCAGCTAATACTATTTTGATGTTCTTTCTGTCAGACATACGCTTGGTTAAGTAGCAAAAAGTGGATCTAATGGGCGAATTTCAATGGTCTCCGCCTCATTCTTACGCATACTCAACGTGTACTCTTCTAGTTCGTAAGCAATAGGATCTCCCAACGGAGCTTTAAGAATAGGCTTAATAAGGGAACCCGGTATACAGCCCATTTCTTGTAGCTTTTCCTTGAAAGGAGATTCGGCTACAGACCGTATTCTACCAATTTTTCCTATGTGCAATTCAGTAAGTTTCACTTGCTTACCGCAAAGATGTATTTTTATTTGGATTAATTAAAGATAGTGTCCAAATCTCACCATCCCAACAACTCCTCTACCTTGTGTTTTAGCCTACTCTTACCCATGAAATTGATTTCCAAATCCGCATTAAAGGGTATCGGTGTATCGAGACTACCTACTCGCATCACTGGTGCATCTAAGCTGGTGAAGCAATGCTCACCTATCCAAGCGGCTATTTCACCGCCAATGCCTCCTTCTAATGTATCCTCGTGTACTACAATTACCTTTCCAGTCTTAGCTACGGCCTTACTTACCGCATCCTTATCCCAAGGCAATAATGTTCGCAGGTCTAGTATAGTGGCATCTATATCTCCTTCTGCTACCACTTCCTCACACCATTGTACGCCTAATCCATAGGTAATAAAGGTGATTTCTTCTCCTTCTTGCACCCATCTGGCCTTACCTATTTCGGTAGTAAACTCCGCTACACAAACTTCTTCACGAAGACTGCGATACATCCCTTTATGCTCAAAAAACAATACTGGATTAGGATCTTCGAAAGCTGCGAGTAATAAGCCCTTGGCATCTGAAGGAGTACTTGGATACACTATTTTGAGCCCCGGTAAGTGAAAAAACCAAGCTTCATTGCTCTGACTGTGGAACGGCCCTGCCGCAGCTCCGCCACCCGTAGGCATACGGATCACAACATCACTGTTCTGTCCCCAACGGTAAAAGGTCTTGGCGAGGTTATTCGCTATCTGATTAAATCCACAGCTCACAAAATCGGCAAACTGCATTTCTACCATTGCCTTTTTGCCACCCATAGAGAGTCCCAACGCTGCACCCAACGGTGCCGCCTCACAAATAGGCGTATTTCGCACTCTGTCATGACCAAACTCCGCAACAAACCCATCCGTTATTTTAAAAACACCTCCATAATCTCCAATATCTTGACCCATCAGCACCAGGTTATCGTATTTCTGCATGGCCGTTTTTAGTCCATCTTGTATGGCATCAATAAAACGTATTTCCGTTTTATTCCCCTGAACTTCAATAGCAACCGGTGTATACGGTTTGTATAAATCTCTTATCTCTATAGTTGTATCTACTGCTATAGTTTCTTGTACTTTCAGTATCTCTACTGCATCATTTATTTCATCTGTTATGGCATCTTTGATAGCAACTATCTCACTGGCAACAATGTGCTTGTTGACAATAAGATACTTTTCAAAATTGTCTATTGGATCCTTCTTTGCCCATTCCTCCATCAATTCTTCGGGAACGTATTTTGTACCACTTGCCTCCTCATGACCACGCATTCTAAAGGTCTTGCATTCCACTAGAAAAGGTCTTGGATTTGCACGCAAATCTTTTGCAATAGCAGAAACTTCTGAATACACTTCTAAGATGTTATTGCCGTCTATCGTTTTACTTTCTATCCCATAACCAATACCCTTATCTGCCAAGTTTTCGCATCGGAACTGATCTGTAGATGGCGTAGAGAGTCCATACCCATTATTTTCTATTAAGAATATGACGGGTAAATCCCATACAGCTGCGAGGTTCAATGCCTCATGAAACTCACCCTCACTCGTACCTCCATCTCCACTAAAAGCAAGCGTAACCTTTCCTTTCCCATCTAACTTATTAGCAAGAGCAACACCATCTGCCACACTCAACATTGCACCCAGGTGCGAAATCATTCCCGCAATGTGATATTCACTTGTGCCAAAATGAAAAGAACGATCTCTCCCATTGGTAAAACCTGCTTTGTTGCCTTGCCATTGATGGAGCAATTTCTTGAGCGGAATACCTCTACTCGTAAAGACTCCCAAGTTACGGTGCAACGGCATAATGTACTCATCAGACTCCAACGCTAAAGTTGCACCTACTGCTATAGCCTCTTGTCCTATTCCACTAAACCACTTGCTCACTTGTCCCTGCCTGAGGAGCTTAAGCATTTTTTCCTCTATCATACGCGGTTTTACTAGTGAGGCATAGAGCTCTCTTAGTTTTGCCGAATCATATGTATTAAATGTATTAAAATCCATACCAATGTCACGAATTAAATACAATAATAGGTAGCTGCTCCATTTTTGCTGCCGTATTTTTGTGCCGTGCTACTATTGCTAGACAATTACGACTCATTCACGTATAACTTGTACGACTATTTGTGTCGTTGCGGTGCAACAGTAGAGGTGGTAAGGAACGACCAAATAGATACGGCAACTATTGGCGATAAATACACGGGGATTATTCTTTCTCCCGGTCCCGGAGAGCCTAAGGATGCTGGAAAAATGATGGAAGTCATTCAACTGTATCACAACCATTTACCCTTATTTGGGGTATGCCTTGGCATGCAGGCAATAGGAGAATATTTTGGAGCGAGCCTAGACAAAGCAACCTATCCTATGCATGGCAAAATAAGTAGTTTGAGGTATAACCCAACACATCCACTGTTCCGTAAGATACAATCTCCACTGGATGTTTGTCGGTATCATTCGTTGGTTCTCACAAATTTAAATAATACTCCCCTGCATACCATTGCCCGATCTGAGCAAAACGAACCAATGGCCATCGCTCACGAAACCTTGCCTATATGGGCAGTTCAATTTCATCCAGAAGCTATTTTGACACCTCAAGGACTCACATTGATAGATAATTGGCTATCTTGCTTTTCTTTGCAACACTAAACAGCCGTAGAATTAGGTTGTTATGTACATATGATCGTATCAGACTACATATTGCCTATACTACCCGTAGACGAAAACTCTTCAAGAAAAGAGTGTATGAACGCTATGATGGACAACTTGTGTTATGAACTACCCGTACTCAGAGACAAGAAACTATATGGCAAGGTGCAGCTAGATGAGTGTATCCATAGTGAAGAAGACACTATTAAAAGCCTTGTAGAGTCCGGCTATACGAGTGTAAATTTCAATTCTCATCTTATTGACGTACTCCATGTATTTAATGAATCTAAAGCAAATGTCTGTTGTGTTCTTGATGAAAATTTTGAGTGGTTGGGTATTATTACTAAAACCGCAGTAATAGAGGGACTTGCAAAATCACTTACGGTAGCACAAACAGGATCCATTCTACTCACAGAAATGGCGTCTCACCAATACAGTAGTAGTGAAATTGCTCGCATTATTGAATCAGAAGGGTCTCAAATGATCGGCCTTTGGATCACTAACTTGGAAGAAAGTGGACGCATTAGAGCAAGTATAAAACTGAATACTAAGAATGCAGAACGCATTATTAGCGGACTGCAAAGGTATGGTTATGAGGTTATTGCCACATTTGGTGATGACGATTACAAAGAAAACGTAGAACGTCGTTTTCAATCATTTATGAAATTCATTGACGTATAGATTATCCATATTTGGCTTTTTACTATTCTTTGCTTCTCACCTTTTTGCAGTATCTATACCAGTGTATGGTATTTCTATTTCTGGGAATGATCGCACCGAAGGTTTTGTAATACTTCGTGAAATGCTAGTGAAGGTAGACTCCATCTACCCAGAAAGCCAAATTGAAGAACTCATAAAAACATCTACCGATAGAGTACTCAATCTCAACCTCTTCAACCAAGTGAAAATCGACTACACGATCGCTGAATCTGACCAAGGCAGCGGTTACAATGTAGCAGTAGTAGTTGTAGAAAAATGGTATGCCTGGCCCATCCCCTTTGTTGAATTTAGCGATAGGAATTTCAATGTATGGGGCGATCTAGACTTTGACCCAGAACGTACTAATTACGGTTTGTATGTATTTAATTATAACTTGTTTGGCAGAAATCATACCTTAAAAACTCAACTAAAAACAGGGTACAATACCAACCTAGGTCTCGAGTATCGTATACCTTTCTTATCTCGAAACACACAATGGGGACTGAACACAATGGTAAAATACGCTTCGCAAAATGAGGTGTGGTATGAGACCAAAAACGACAGTCTTCAATTTTTTAGAAATGGTCAAAAGAACTTAATCAGAAATACACAAGCACGTGTAGAGCTGACCAAACGAATTACCCCGTTCACAACCGTACGTTACGGCATGAATTTCGAGCATGGGCAGTTAGATACTTCCGTTCCAATAAATGACTACTTTATTAATAGTCAACGATTTCAACGAAAATACGAACTGTATTTTAAAATTGAATATAACAACCGTAACAACATCTATTTTCCAACTAAAGGCAAGTATGGCTCCGTCTCTTTTGGAGCGAATACCTGGCAAAATAAAGACCATCAATTTAATGGGTCTATTGAATCCCGGTTACAACAGTTTCATGAATTATCATACAGGTGGTCTTCTGCACTTTCGGTATACTTCCAATACAACACCAACCA
>CAWVTO010000042.1:0-12227 GCA_963932895.1 uncultured bacterium | reverse complement strand
TTGCTTGTCTACAGGCAAGACAAGAGGATATCCTCTAATGATTATGTCCCTCGTGTTTGTCAATGTGAGGAGCTGTTTTCTCTGGTTTCAGAGCATCACTTGGTTTTACCATTACTTCAAACACCAGTGAGATGTCGCCCGTGTTACTGGTTAGGTTTACGCCTTTAGCATTGTAATGAGGTCTGCCCGTAGAATTGAAAGAGGCAACAATGGAGTCCTTTGCTCCTGGAGCTATTGCAGATTTGGGATAGCGTACATCCGTGCAACCACAGGTTGGCTTAGCACTGTATATAACAAGCGGGGCAGTGCCCGTATTGCTAAAGTACCATACCACCCGAAGCGTAGATCCTTCTTGTATTTCGTCAAATTTCAATCCTTTCTTTTCAAATGTAGCTTGAGGTACGTTCTGAGCGATGATGGTGGTAGTAGCCAGGAGCAAAAATGCAGTAAGTATATTTTTCATGGTATGTAGGTATAGACCGTTTGTGCTCCCGAAAAGTTGCTTGGTTGAGGGTATACTGTTTTTACTCATAGAGCAATTATAGTACAAATTTGATGGAGTTAACCGTCATTTATACCGGATCTACATCCACTATTATCCTAGCTTGACTAAAATCTTTGTTCTTTTCTAACGCATCTACCGCAGCGGCGAGTTTATGTTTTTGTTCTTTTATCACCGCACCATTATTTTCTAATTTTATCATAAAGTTGAGGATATACCAATTGCGTATTTTGCTCACATATGGTTTTTCGGGTCCTAGCATTCTATCCCCAAAGTAATTGATAAAGTGTGACTTGGCCACGTTGCCCAGCTTATAGAGGTGCAAAGCATCCTTATGCTTTAATTGTATTTTTATAAGTCGATGAAAAGGAGGGTAATCAAAATGCTGTCGTTCTACAAGGTCTGTTTCGTACATACCTTGATAATCGTTGTCTACTATTTTTTGAATGATAAAATGGTCTGGTTTTGAGGTTTGTATGTAGACCAAACCCTGTTCTGCTCGGCGGCCTGCTCTACCGGCTACTTGTGTAATGAGGCTGTATGCTCGCTCATTTGCTCTGAAATCTGGGAAGTTGATCAAGTGATCTGCATTCAGTATACCAACAGTACTCACATGTTCAAAATCCAACCCTTTGGCAACCATTTGTGTGCCGATAAGTACATCTATATCACCACGAGCAAAGGCATCTATGATCTTGCTATGCGCATTTTTGAGGCGAGTGGTGTTGTAGTCCATACGCTTTATGTTAAGATCGGGCAGGTAGAGTTGTAATTCGTCTTCTATGCGTTCTGTACCGTATCCTATCAGTTCTATGCCCTTGTTGCCACAGGTGGCACACTCGTTTATCACTTGGTGGGTATAGCCGCAATAGTGACAGCGTAGGTTGTCCTGATACTTGTAGTAGGTGAGCGAAATATCGCAATTTTCGCATTTGGGCGTCCATGCACATACATTGCATTCCAGTACAGGTACATAGCCTTTTTTATTTTGAAAAAGAATGGTTTGTTTCCCCTTACTCTTAGCATCTGCTATGGCATTTAATAGGGTGTCACTGAAAATACCGCGTATGCGTTTTTGTTTCTTTTGCTCCTGCATATCTACCACGTGTATTTGGGGCATGGTAGCCCCTTTGTATCTGTCGGTGAGCGGTATAAGTGCGTACTTATTGTGGTTTGCGTTGTAAAATGATTCTATCTGTGGAGTTGCACTACCCAGTATGACGTGGCTTTTGCTCTTGGCAGCCAAGTACATAGCACAGTCTCTCGCATGAAAACGCGGTGCGGGTTCATGCTGCTTAAAACTACTCTCGTGCTCCTCATCTACCACGATAAGTCCCAAGTTGCTAAACGGTTGAAAAATGGCACTTCGTGTTCCTACGACGAGTAGTGGTTTGCCTTCAGCTACGGCATTGTATACCTCTACACGCTCGTTTTTGCTAAATTTAGAATGGGAGACAACCAACTGTTCTCCAAAGTAGGCTTGTAGCCTACCAATGAGTTGACTCGTAAGGGCAATCTCTGGGAGCAGATACAACACCTGTTGTCCCTTGTCCAAGTATTCTTTTATGAAATGTGTGTAGATGTGCGTTTTGCCACTCCCTGTTACCCCATAGAGTAGGGCAGGTTTCCGTTCCAAAAATGCTTGCTGTATGGCTTCGTAAGCCGCCAGTTGTGCCGGTTGCAATTCTTCTAACTTAGCATCTCCGTCGGTAAAAGTAATACGTGATTTTTCCCTCTCTTCTACCGTAAAAATGTCTTTGTCTATCAATGCATTAATAGCGGCATTGCTCACTCCTAGTTTTACCAATTCAGTCTTTTCACATTCGCCTGTTATACTGTATTTGGAGATGAACGTCATTACGGCCTGTAGCTGTTTTTTTGCCCGTTTTTCCAGTTGATCAAAGAGCAGATTGAGTGCTTTGCTATCTTGTAATGTATCGCTTATTTTAAGATAGCTTATTACCTTGGGCTTGTAGGTTTCTTGAATGTCGTCTTTCAACAGTATAGCTCCTTTCAGGTAGAGAGACTTTACATACTTATGGATTTGCGGTATCTTGAGTACCTTAGATGCTTGGGCAATGCTGAATTCTTTGTTGGCTCTTATCATTTCTATAATAAGTACTTCTCTAGCATCCAGTTTAGCATTGCTGCTGTCAAATTCGGGTTGTAGGATCATTTTGGACTCGCCTTCCATTTTGAGTCCGGCTGGCATTGCGGCATTGTATACCAAGCCGAGTGATGTCATGTAGTACCGAGACATCCATGACCAAAAGGTAAGTTGACTTTCACTTACAATAGGCTCACTATCTACGATGTCAAAAATGTATTTGGCTTCATATTTTTTGGGAGGCAGTTCACTTACAGCATAAATTAAACCTGCCATAACACCCTTTTTACCAAAAGGGACACTGACTCTCTTTCCTACGATTACTTCTTCGTTTAGCTCAAAGGGTACACGGTAGGTAAAGGTGTTTTTGAGGTTGAGAGGTAGTAAAATCTCTACAAATAATGTCTGCCGAAGCTCATAAGTGTCCAATTTGTGTAATTATTATGCGAATATCGCTCAAAGCTAAATCAAAAGTAGAGAAGTAGTGTTACCTTAGTGGACAATATATAATAAATCATTGAGATCATTTCTTTTCATACTAATGATAGGTTCGCTTACTTTCAGTTCATGTGATGAACAGCCTGTTAAAGTGATACCTGAATCCAGTAAGAGCACTGAGAATGCTATACTGGTTATATCAGAGGTGATTTCCACATTTGATGTGGTGGACGATTTTGTTTCTGGCTCCGAAATGTTTTTTAAACAATTGGAATGCCTACTTCCCGAAGATGCCAAAGTTAGAATACTCGATGGGGACTTTGAGGATGGAGATGGCGTAGAAGTATTAATAGACTTTGGAGTGATGGGTTTGGAACCTTGCGGTCTACTATGTAAAGATAATAAGTACAGAGCAGGTAAAATTTGCATAACCTTGGATAAACCGTACTCCGAAATTGATGCCAATCTCAGCGTCTCTTTCAGTGAAACACATCCGTTTTACTCTGGCAATGGTAAGGAGATGAATAAGATTGAAGGAGAATTTATGTTCAAGCGTATTAGCGAAGATGAGCTAATGCTTCACTGCGGTGAATTGAAAGTAACGACTTCAGAAAACGATGCTATAACTGTTGGTGGAGATCTGGCTGTAACTTGGATAGAAAATAATGGTATGGGCATTATTAATGATAAATTGACTTTTGACGGTATTCTAAGGTTTGCATCTGTAGATGATGAATTAATTTTTGAAATAGTCGAACCACTCTACAAAGAATATGGTCTTTCATGTGCTCAGTACATCAAAACAGGAAGAATGGAAGTAGATGCTATGAATAGTGCGTCTAACATTAGTGTAGATTTTGATCCAAATAATGATGCACCGTGCGATAACACTGTGTGTATTACATTAAACGGTAGAATGTTTATGTACATGTACTAATACCTCGCCTAAGCTTTTGGGTAGGTGAAATAAACAAGATCTTTCTTACAATTTTCTATCTCACTAAATTTATCGGTGTATAGTTGTATGCAGCCTACTCCCGCAGTTGGCACGTTATCTATATCTATGTTGGCTAGGATATGGAACACTTCCGTAATACCAGGATTGTGAGCCATCAGAAGAACCGTATCTATGAGGTTGTCTACTTCCTTTAGCTTTTCAATAATGGTACGGGGAGAAGCCATATAAAGGTCCCTATCAAATTTGGTTTGAATAGTGCCAAGAGGTTCAGCAATATGTTGCCAGGTCTCACGGGTACGTGTGGCATCCGATACGAGCATTAGATCGGGGAGTACGCCAAACTCTTTTATCCTTTTGGCCATAAGAGGTGCATCACGATTGCCTCTTGCATTCAAGATACGTTGGTGGTCTGTAAGCTCTCTGTCTGACCAGTCGCTCTTGGCGTGTCTCATTAGAATTATTTGCTTCATTGCTTTCCTATTTTTAGGGTGTAAAAAATCCAACCGACGATAAAACACAATCCACCAATCGGTGCCAAATGAGCAAATACATTCAAGTCTATACCCATTAGTCCCTTTGTAGCATGTACCATAAGACTAAAAGAAAAGAGTACTATGCCTAGGTAAAAAAACAGATTGGAATACCGTTTTTGGGTTCCCCAATGCTGGTAAGTATAGTTTGTGAGTATCAATGCAATGCCGTGAATAATAAGATAACGTAAGCCGGTATGATACGTGGCAAGTTGAGTTATAGTTAGCTTTGATTCTAAACCGTGAGCCCCAAATGCACCTAAAATGACGTAAAGGTTACAGAGTATTGCTCCTGCTCGCATATGATTATGAGTATTACGACTTTTCATGATTATTTTTGCATCCGAAATTAATCAATTATTATGAAGAAAATACTCACCATTTTTGCTATGATTTTGCTTCTTGGTTCCTGTGTTTCAGAAATAACAGACACCATAGAAAAAGTAAGCAACATAGACGCGGTAAAGTGGAATCCTACCATAGCTGTACCGCTTATCTATTCACGACTAAATCTCCAAGATTTGCTAGATGACGCAAATGTTGACGAGTATCTTAAGATAGGGGCAGATGGTAGCATCACTCTTGTATACTCAGATACGTATGAAAGTGAAAAGGCCGAGGATGTTTTTAAGTTAGGTGACCAATCTTTTTCGGAATCATATAGTCTTTCTGCCTCAGAATTAGCCGTGCTTAATACTAGCGGTAGTCTTACGCTCAACTATACGCAAACGCTTGGCTTCAACGCTGGTGGTAGTGAGATAGACCGATTGTTATTTAAACAAGGTTCTTTTGATTTGAGTATTTCTACTACCCTAGATCACGACGTTGCTTTCAGTATACGTATACCAGAAGCGAAGAAAGGTTCTACTGTTTTTGAACCATCAGTGGTAGCCAATAGCTCAACCTTGCCCAATACGGGGAGTGTGAGTGAAAATATGGATGGATTAGAGGTAGATTTTACCCAAACGGCACAAGGACATAGTGAGATGGATGTAGCGATAGAGATAATTATAACCAGGAGAGGTACTAATCCGATAAAACCTGTAGAGGTGATTACCTATACCGCTGAGATGCTCAATCAAGCATATACTCGGGTAGATGGCCTTTTTGGCAGTTTAGATTTCTCTACTACTGGCGACGATACATTGAATATCCCATTTTTCAATAATAGCCAAGGGGGTTCTATTACGCTAGTTGATCCACGTGTTAAGTTTGTTTTTGCCAACTCCGCTGGTGTTCGTATTGATGCTAATGTGCTAAAATTTGATGGAATCAATGACGACAAAAATATGCTTTCTCTTACCGGTTTTCCCTCTCCATTACCTATTCCTCAATTGAGCTCTACCGAAATAGGACAAACGAAGAAGGACTCATTTGAACTCAACAAAAGCACAAGTAATTTGGCTGCTTATGTAAATAATAGACCAACCAAAAATGCATATCAGCTTGATGTGCAAAGTGGCAATACAGCCCAACGACAATGGCTGCTCGATACCAGTAGACTAGGAGCAAGCATAGAGATAGAAGTGCCACTAGAAGGAACAGCACGGGATTTTGCACTAGAAGTTAGCCAACCTTTCGAGCTGGAATTAGAAAACATATCAGACATAGAAGAAGTATTAATAAGGTTGTATACCGAAAACGGGTTTCCCGTAGATATCACTACACAACTTTATTTTGAGGACAGTGCAACCAATACGGTGCTAGACTCTCTTCTGGCCACAGATTTGCTCATACTGCCAAGTGCCAACGTTGATGCACAAGGAAAGGTGACGAGTGCAAACCCTAAAACTACAGACGTAAGTTTAAATGCAACAAGTATTGAAAATTTGCAAAATGCGAATAGAATACGAATCAGAGCTACAATCAATACCCTGTTTGATAATGGTACGCAACCTGATGTGAAGTTTTATAGTAATTATAATTTACTCTTACAGTTGGGAGTACAAGCAGAAGTATTAATAGAAAAAGAACTAGGACAATGAAAAAAATCACATTATTGTTAGCTAGTATATTACTAGCCATAGGAATAAATGCACAGAGTAATATGACCTTATATAATATGGGGAATGTGCCGCAACGACTAACCGTAAACCCAGCATTAGCCCCAGACTGCAAGTGGTATTTAGGAATGCCCATTCTGTCATCTACAGATATCTCTTTTGGGAGCAGTGCTCTTAATATATCGGATATTAACAATGCGTTAGATGTAAATAGTAGAGGTAAGTATACGGTAAATCTTAAGACACTTGGTACTGCATTTGATAAAGGAACCTTTGTGAATATTGGTATTAATCAAGAGTGGCTAAATTTTGGGTTCAGGGTGAAAAAAAGTATGTTCACCTTTGGCATTACCGAGAAGATTAAGACACGCGTAGATTTTCCCACAGATTTGTTTAAAGTAGCGTTTGAAGGTAATGGAGGTCAAAATTTAGGACACGCATTTAACTTCAATTTTGGATTAGATGTTCTTCATACCCGTGAGTTTGCGGTAGGGTATAACCGCAGTCTGCTCAATGAAAAACTAAGAGTAGGTGGCAGACTAAAGTATGTGCGTGGTCTAAATGTAATCAATACTAAAAGTAATGATGTAATTTTTACAACAGATCCCAATACGTTTGCTTACACGGTGACTGCAGACATAGAAGTAAATACAAGTACACCAATATTGGACTCGGCCCTTGGGGTGGACAACCCCTCTACACTCGTACTTGGTAGTCCAAAGAATGGTGGATTTGGGATAGACCTTGGGGCTAGTTATGAGCTTACAGATAGAATTACCCTATCCGCTAGTGTTGTAGATCTTGGAAGGATTTTTTGGAACGATTATACGACCAATGTGAAGTCTAGAAATCCAGGTGCTGCGTTCATGTATAGAGGTATCGATATAAACGAATATACCGGGGATTCTGTACAAGGTGGTGCTGGTTTTGAAGCACTAACAGATACTATATTGGATGTCTTTGCTCTTGATACGAATAAGAACTCATTTAGTACGGGTTTACTGGGTGAGTTCTATATAGGAGGAAATTTTCATTTAAATGATCGCCATAATGCAGGTGTTTTACTCTACGGTAGTTTTTATAATAAATCATTTTACCCGGCACTTACGCTCTCTTGGAATTCGGAATTTGGACGAATACTTGCCGTAAGTGGTAGCTATACTATTTCGCGTAGTAGTGCTACAAATATTGGTTTAGGGCTAGCTCTAAATCTAGGCCCTGAGCAGTTTTACGTAGTAGGAGACAATTTAATAGGTACCGCTACGGGTAATCTACAGACGGTATACATACGCTTTGGGTGGAACCATACGTTTGGTCGTAAAAAATACCAAGAGCAAAATAAGAAACAAAAGAAGAAATCAACAGAATGAAGCAATTAATATACCTCTTCTTATTTCTAAATGTGGCTTTGGTCGGCTGCAAGGAGGAAGATTTTACAATGCAAAACGACGATGAGATAAAACAGTACCTTGCCGCTAATAACATCACTGCAGAAAAAACCGAAGAGGGATTGTACTACATCATAACCCAGGAGGGTACAGGTGTAAACCCCAATATAGCCAATGAGGTTACGGTGCACTACAAGGGTTATTTACTCAATGGTGATATTTTTGATAGTAGCTATGATAGGGGAGAACGGTCTACTTTCTCTCTTGGCGGTGTAATAAAGGGATGGCAAATAGGAATACCTCAACTGAAAGAAGGTGGAGCAGGTAGATTGTTTATCCCGTCACATCTAGCTTATGGGGCAAATCCACCAAATAGAAGAATACCAGCCAATGCAGTTTTAGCTTTTGATATAGAATTATTTGAAGTGCGTTAATGGCATTTTTAGCACCTACAACGTAGTGTTTGATAGAGTTACGCCTTGTTACTTAGCCGTTGGGTTGTCAGTAGGGTAACAATATATCGGATCGAAATCAGGAAGGGGTTTTTGGTTTAGTCTTTTTCTAAGAGCGTTATAAATTCATCTACTCTTGATGTGATTTGTGTGTAGTCACCTTGATTTCTAAACCACGTTAATTGCCTTTTAGCATAGTTGCGTGTGTGCTGTTTCATTTTGTCAATGGTGTGTTCTAGTGTCCACTCACCATCAAAATAATTAAAAAATTCCTTGTAACCAACGGTGTTTAACGCGTTCAGATCTTTGTTGGCGTGCATTTTTCGAGCTTCTTCCTCAAACCCTTCTTTTATCATAGCATCTACCCTTTTATTTATACGCTCATAAAGCTGATTGCGGTCCTTGTCTATGTAGTAGTAGGATACACGGTAACCCTTGTCTACAGGCTCTTTTCCAGATTTCTCTACCTCACCTTGTAGTATTTCAATTGCTCTAGATAGGCGTTGGGGATTCGCATAGTCTACTTTGTCTCTTGGTACACCTGCACCCTCTGCTATAGCTTGTAATGCTTCTATTCCTTCACTGTTTAGTATAAAGTTTAGTTGCAGTCTAAGTTGCTCATTTTGAGTTGGCAAGGCATCTAAGCCTTCGGTGGCAGCTTTTATATACAAACCTGTGCCTCCAGCCATTATTACGGTATCGTGTCGTGTAAATAAGTCTTTCAATTTGGCATCTACATCACGAGCATATGAGCCAGCATCATAGTTGTGATGTATGCTATGGGTAGCAATAAAATGGTGCGGTACCGCAGCGAGTTCTTCTCGCGATGGTCGTGCTACACCTATTTTCAACTCTTTGTACAGTTGTCTTGAATCACATGAGATAATCTCAGTGTCATAGTGTTGTGCCACTTTAATGGCAAAAGCAGTTTTCCCTACAGCGGTAGGTCCTGCAATAACAATTAGGTGCTTAGTCAATTGGTTTGCCATCGTTTATCTGTGATTCATCTATTTCAGATTCGTCTACTTCGTCTCCAAATAGGTTGAATTCTTCTTTTTCATCTTCTTTCTCGTCTTCTTCGTCATCGTCATCTTCTAGCTCGTCATGTAAGCCATCTATCAAGCTATCTGCTTCTTTAAAAAGCTTCGCACTTGGGTCGTCTATTATGGTCTTTGGGTCTATAAATTGTTTTGGAGCAATACCACTACTTTTAAAAATACTTGGATACTCTGTTCCTGCTTCTGCTTTATACAGTTTTATCACTTCGGCACGCAGGTTCCAGTTGCCATCTGCAGCATCATAATTGTATAGGAATTTCTGATGAGGATCATCTATAAATTTTCCCAATTCACTAGCTCCGGCAGCTCTAGCATTTGGTTTTGGATCTGTGCAAAATTCATCGCTACCTCTCCAAGAGTCATTAGCCTTGTAAAAGGAGGCTGTACGCGTTTTATCGAAATCAATGGCTTCCTGTATGGAATTGTGAAAGTCTCTAAATGTATTTTTTGCAGATACATCTATTATCCTTTCCACATCATTTACGTCTTCAAACGTAACTCTAAATCTAAATACTAAACTCATTGCTTTTGCAAACCTAATTCTTTTCCTTTTTCTAACACAAATTTAAATGCTTCATCATACTCATTGGTTATTATACCATCGAGTATTGCATCTTTCAGTGCTGTTTTTATTTCTCCTATTTCGCGGCTCGGGCCTATGCCAAAGATATCCATTATCTGCTGACCGTCTATAGGTGGCTGCCAGTTGCGTATTCTATCGCGTTCTTCTACGGCTGTTATATTCTTCTCTACGTTGATAAGGTTGGCCTGAAAACGCTTTTCTTTCTCCTTGTTTTTAGTTGTGATATCACTCTTACACAAGATCATAAGATCCTCTAGGTCTTCTCCCGCATCAAAAATGAGGCGTCTCACCGCAGAATCAGTTATGTACTCTTTCGTTAGGGCGATAGGACGTAAATGGAGTTTTACGAGATTAATCACTTTTCGCATATTTTCACCCAATGGTAATTTGATCCTTTTAAATATAGGCTTTACCATACGCGATCCTTTGTCTTCGTGTCCATGAAAAGTCCATCCTTCTCCGTCTACAAATCGCTTGGTAGGTGGTTTGGCAATGTCATGCAATATCGCAGACCAACGTACCCAAAGGTTATTGGTCTTCTCGCAGCATTGGTCCAATACCTGAAGGGTGTGATAGAAATTGTCTTTGTGTCCTTTGCCCTCTCTTATTTCTACTCCTTGTAGTTTTACCATCTCTGGAAAAAAGTCATGCAGTAGTTTAGTGTCAAATAGTATTCTAAATCCAATGCTCGGCTTTTTAGAGAGGATAATCTTATTGAGCTCATCTGTGATACGCTCTTGTGAGATAATAGACAACCGATTGGCTTCTGTTTTAAGTGCCTTGAAGGTGTTGTCTTCTATTTTAAAATTGAGTTGGGTTGCGAAACGTGCAGCACGCATCATACGCAGTGGATCATCGCTAAAGGTGATATGCGGATCTAGCGGTGTTTTGATACTACCATTTTGTAAGTCCTCTAATCCCCCAAAAGTATCTATAAGCTCACCATAGTTTTCTTGGTTTAAGCTAATAGCCAATGTGTTAATGGTGAAATCCCTACGGTAGATGTCATCTTCAAACGTACCGTCTTCCACCTTCGGCTTACGACTGTCTCTATCATAGGATTCTTTTCGTGCTCCTACGAATTCAAATTCCCAGTCGTCTGTCTTTATTTGTGCCGTACCGAAATTCTTAAATACATTGAAGTGAGACCCTTTTAGTCTTTTCTGAACTGCACTTGCCAAAGCAATGCCGCTGCCTACTGTAACAAAATCTACATCTTTTGAATCACGTTTCAAATAAATATCACGAACAAATCCGCCTACCACGTAGGTTTGAAATCCGAGCTTTTGGGACTCTTCTGATACGGTCTTAAAAATAAGATGTGATAGGTACTCTTTCACTACGGGACGAAGGTATAAATAATTGAATAATGACACCTTTCAAACGTTGTTTTTGTGAAATAATAACTGCTTTAATAAACTCGATTTATGCAATGAATGAGTATTTGTGGTATTAAATGGAGAAAGTTAAAAAATGACACGATCTTACGCTACTAGTGAGTGCTAGAATAACGACAAGATAAAGTATCTTTGCTTGCAATGAAAATCACCTTCTTAGGAACCGGAACATCACAAGGCGTGCCTATCATAGCGTGCAATTGTACCGTGTGCCAGTCTATTGATTCTAAGGATAAAAGGCTGAGAAGTAGTGTGTTGGTAGAGGCAGAGAATACCACTTTTGTCATAGATACTGGGCCTGATTTTCGCTATCAAATGCTGCGAGAAGGTACCATGAAGCTTGATGCAGTGGTTTTTACCCACGAGCACAAAGATCATATAGCTGGGTTTGATGATATACGTGGCTTTAATTGGAAGACTCAAAAGCCCATGGAGGTTTACGCTACACCAAACGTAGAGATAGCCTTGAAACGCGATTTTCATTATGCATTCGGAGAAAAGAGATATCCTGGTGTTCCCAGTCTTAACCTGCATGTCATAGAGAACAAGCCCTTTTTCGTTGGTGACCTAGAAGTCATGCCCATAGAAGTATTACACTATAAGTTGCCGGTATTTGGATATAGAGTAAGAGATTTCTCCTACGTTACAGATGTCAATTTTATCTCCAACGAAGAAAAGCAGAAACTCAAAGGAAGTAAAGTGCTTGTAATTAGTGCCCTAAAACAAAGTGAGCACATCTCACACTATAGCCTAGAACAGGCTATAGCGGTAGCCAAAGAAATAGGGGCGGAGCAAACGTATTTTACCCACA
>CAWVTO010000041.1:0-12406 GCA_963932895.1 uncultured bacterium | reverse complement strand
TAGCCCAGTCTCTTTCCAAAAAATCTACCCCAAACGTATTGTCCAAATCGTATGGTATATACTCAAACAAACTCGTTTTGGGATTGCTATACAGATAAAAATTATTCTTATTGTAATTTGGCCCATCCCAGTTTCCTGTGAGCACATCCATTACCACAGACTTGAGGTAACTATTTACATTAAATACCTTTTCTAATGCACACTCAAAATTGGCCTCAGGAGTATTGTTCAATACATCAATAAAATGGGCTAAATCTGCATAGTCGGTAGCTCCCACTGTCTGTTTTAGTTCGTAATAGTCTGTCTTATAACTATTAGCAGACGAGCCTCTGTAGGCTAGATCTGCACCATAGATACACTTGTAGAGGTTGCCCTTGCTACCGTATCTACTTTGGGTAAATTCCTCGTCTATGTGTTCTACATTGGCATATAAGCCAAAATAAGCACCGTTAATATACAGCCGTACATGATTGACACGTGAGGCAGGTACTTCCAAATAGTTGAGCATATCAAAACACAACTTACTTCTGATCATACTCGGATCATTGTGTTCACCATTGATGTTCATTTTCTCAAGACCATGGTATTTTTTACCACTTTCAAATTCATTGAACGATACCTTGAACGATTTTTTGGCTGCCTTGCGTGAGGTATTCCCTCTAAGTCTGAAACCTACATTGGTAAGGGTATCGCGTATTGTTCCATTAGCAAAAACAAAGGTGGCATTGTAGTGGTGGTCGCTTAGTTGATTGGCAGGATCTAGAACAGCAGCTAGAGAGTCTGATGGTAATGTGATGTATACGCTCGGTACTACATCATCTCTAAAAACCTGACCATTGTTGGGGATGTTTTGTTGTGCAGAGAGGCTACAACATAAAACCAGCGGCAATAAAACCAACAGTGTTTTTTTCATCAATCCTCTGGTTGATAGCGAATAGCATTTTTATTGGTAATAAGAACATTCAACAGACCAGCCAATATAAGTGAAGAACCGGCTAATAGCATTGGACTAATATCCCCTTGACCAAACAAGGAAGATAACAGATTGATACCTCCAACAGCTGCAACTATTTGTGGTATCACTATGAACATATTGAACAATCCCATGAAAACGCCCATTTTTTTGGGATCAATAGAACTACTCAGCATAGCGTAAGGCAACGACAAAATACTGCCCCAAGCAATACCTATAAGAGCATAGCAACCGTTTAACTGAGCTGTACTCGTGGCATAATACATGGCTATAAAACCGAGACCACCCAGTAGTAAGCTCACCATGTGCACATACTTTCGATTAATTGTCTTTTTACGGGTTATAAAGGATAGAATAAAAGCAAACACCATAGACGATAATCCATACGAGCCCATAGCCGAACCTGCAAGATCTGCAGACGTATTAAAGGCTGCAGTTTTTTCTTCGTACTGTTGCTTTTCCACCTCATTATCCATATTGTAATTTTCGCTCACTGGACTGGGAGTATTATATACGTGTGAGGTAAGTGCTGGCGTCGCCATACTCCACATTGTAAAGAATGCAAACCACGAAAAAAACTGTACTACACCTAACTTTTTCATAGTTAGTGGCATGTTTACAATATTCCCTATTATTTCTTTTACGGCATTACCAAAACCCTTGGTCGCTTCCTTTTCCTTTTTGAATTCTTCGATATCTTCTGGTGGGTACTCATCAGTCGTATATATGGTGTATACTATAGACAATAAAAAAACAACAGCCCCTATGCCAAAGGCAAGTTTCACATTTGCTGCTATAAAACCGTCTGGAGCTACATCACTAGCACCCATAAGTGTGAGAAAACGCGGCAATTGGCTCGCTATCCACGTACCAATCCCGATAATAAGTGTCTGTACCAAAAATCCATAAGAACGCTGAGACTCGTCAAGCTTATCTGCTACTAAAGCTCTGAAAGGCTCCATGCTAATATTGATAGAGGCATCGAGCATAAGTAAACTACCTGCAGCCACCCACAACAGAGGACTATACGGCATATAGAACAAAGCAATAGAAGCCAAAATAGCTCCAATCAAGAAGTACGGTTTACGCCTTCCAAATCGAGTACTCCACGTACGATCACTCATATAGCCTATAATGGGTTGTACTATAAGACCTGCTAATGGAGCTGCTATCCATAATCCAGGAATTTCGTGAGGCTCTGCACCAAGATTCAAAAATATCTTGGACATAAATCCACCTTGCAAGGCAAATCCAAATTGAATTCCTAAGAACCCAAAACTCATGTTCCAAATTTGCCAAAAACTTAATCTGGGTTTACGGTTTTTCATAGCTCAATAAAATTTAAAATTACTCTTACTTACGTTATCAAATTCCTTTTTCACAAAGGTATATAGGCGTGCTGGCTTGTGTGGTACTCCTTCTTGGTAGTTTTCTGTTTCCTTCAGAAAACCCGTTTTTAACATTTTCCTGCGAAAATTTCTTCTATCTATATCGTCACCCATTATCTCATTGTACAGCGTATACAACTGATGCAATGAAAACTCTTTGCCCAACAGTTGGAACCCAACAGGCTCACGATACAACTTGTCTCGCAATACCGAAATAGCGGCATTTAGAATCCGATTGTGGTCAAATCCTAGTTCCTCTACCGCATTATAATCTTGCCAAAGAATATGCTTCGCAAACCCTGCAGGTTTTATTTTATAATTCTTGATATTTATTAATGCAAAATACCCAACTGTAATAACACGTGCATTGGGTTCTAGTCGTATAGCCTTGAGCCATACTTGGTCTCTTTCCTTGAGTAGTCTTTTAGGACTTCCAAATGCTCCTATCTGCTCCAAAAAAATATTTTTTATTCCCGTAAGCCCCTTCAGTATTCGAGATGCAGCGTCATCCAAATCTTCGTCATCATTGATCAAATCTCCTGGCAAGACCAGTGTATCATCGTCAATGTCAAGATTGTCTCGCAGATCTCTCTGTACAAGCAGCACTTTCAAATCAGAACCATCAAAACCAAAGACAACACAGTCTACAGATACATTAGGATTTGCCTGATCTTCATACTTTTCTTTCATTTTTTGGAAGTTTTATTTAATTATAGAGTGGTAAAATTAGCTATTTTTTTCAAAGTGTAAATTTTACACTAAGTTTGCTTGCAAATAAGTAATAATAAGATGATTTTAGTTGCAGATAGCGGCTCTACCAAGTGCGATTGGATAGCGATAGATGAAGACAATAAACACCACCACACCAACACCATGGGCTTCAACCCATTTTTTCACAGTTCAGACCTAGTAGAACAAAAACTAACCGAAAATGAATTGTTTTCTTCTATTAAGGAGAAAGTTACTGAAGTATATTTTTATGGTGCAGGATGTTCTAGTCCCTCGCGTAACTACATAGTAGAAAAAGGACTAAGAGCCGTTTTTACTAATGCAATTATAGTGAGCGTAGACCATGACCTTACCGGTGCAGCGTTGGCTACATCGCAAGGAAAACCAGGCATATCCTGTATTCTAGGCACAGGGTCTAACTCGTGCTACTATGATGGAGAAAATGTCCACGAAGAAGTACCCGCTCTTGGCTATATACTTGGCGACGAAGGCAGTGGTTCTTACTTTGGCAAGATTATGCTGTCACAGTGGTTGTACAAACAAATGCCAGCTGATTTGGCCATAGCATTTGGAGAAGAATATAACCTGAGCAAAGAAGGAATTTTTGATGCAATACATAAGAAGGAAAATCCGAATGTATACCTCGCTAGTTTTATGCCTTTTGTGGGTAAACACAAAGAGCATACCTACTTTAAAGACATGGTGTATGATGGATTAGTGAAATTTATTAATATCCATGTGTGCTGTTATGACAACTTTAGAGATATCCCTGTCAATTTTGTTGGCTCCGTTGCATTTTATTTTCAAGATGTATTGGAAGAAGTGGGAAGAAATCATAGATTTACCGTTGGAAAGATAGATAGGCGTCCGGTAGAACCCCTCGCTCTGTACCACACAACCAAAATAAATCAAACAACATGAGCCTCAAAGCGTGCATTTATGATCTAGACGGAGTAATCACCGACACAGCTAAGTACCACTACGATAGCTGGAAATGGGTAGGAGATCAATTGGACTATACCCTCACCGAGAAGCAAAACCAGAAATTAAAAGGAGTGGGCCGCAAAGAGTCTCTTGATAAAATATTAAAATGGAGTGGTGCTCGTATTTCTGAAGCAGAAAAGCAAAACCTATTGCACAAGAAGAATCAAATGTATTTGGAGTACATAGACACTATGGCTCCTGATGAGGTTTTTCCTGGTTTCAAAGAATTCAATAAAAAAGCAAAAAATGCAGGCATTAAGGTAGCCATAGGTTCTAGTAGTAGAAATGCCATCCGTATTATTGACAAATTGGATCTAGTTCTTGCCTTTCATGCTATTGTAGATGGTGGCATGACGCCCAATTCTAAACCAGAACCCGATATATTCTTATTGGCTGCAGAAAAACTACAACTGAAACCAGAAGAATGCTTGGTAATAGAAGACTCGCAGGCTGGGCTTACCGCTGCAAAAAAAGCCGGAATGAAAAGTATTCTATACGGCAAGGACAAAGGACTAAAAGGAGCTCACATGCAAATAGACAATTGGCTAGCAGCTGATTTAGATAAGTTTATTAATCTTTATTGATAGGTAGTCGTAGATGAAAAACTACATAAAGCACCATCCTTGGCACATCATAGAGGAAGGTTTTGACCCAAAACTAAATAGAATTTCTGAAAGTATCTTCAGTATTGGGAATGGGAAATTTGGTCAACGTGCCAATTTTGAAGAAAAATACAGTGGCGACAGCCTCCAAGGCAACTATGTAGCAGGAGTATACTATCCTGACAAAACACGCGTTGGTTGGTGGAAGAACGGTTATCCAGAGTCCTTTGCCAAAGTACTAAACGCACCCAATTGGATGCGTATTAATATCCGTATCAATGGAGAATCGCTAAATCTAGCTAAGGCAGACGTACAGAAATTTAGCAGAACACTTGATATGCAAGGAGGTGTACTGCACCGTACGTTTACGGCTAAACTCAAAAATGGTATTACAGCTACTGCTACCGTGCAACGTTTCTGTTGTCTGCATCAAACGAGGCAAGCCGCATTCCATTACTCGCTGACACTAGATCAAGATGCGGAGGTAAAAATATCCTCTTATATATACGGTAATGTAACCAACGAAGACTCCAACTATAACGAGAAATTTTGGACAGGAGTAAATACCAAAGCAGGCGGAAATACGTGTACGGTAATCACAGAAACCAAAAAGACCGCATTTCAGGTGGGAACATCAACGGTGTCCACGGTTTCGCATGGTTTAAAAAATATTCCTTTCACCTCTAGCGATTGCAATAAGAAAACAGCTAAAATAGCAACTAAATTTAACGCTAAAAAAGGGGAAGAAATCAGAATAGAAAAGAGAGCCGCAATTGTATCCAGTTTAGACATAGAACCCACCCATATAGAGGCAACTTTATACGAAGAAATAGAAAGTATAAAACACCATAGCTTCGAAGACTTGTGCTCGGCACACAAAGCAGCTTGGGCAGCTAAGTGGGAAGAGAGTGATATTATTATTGATGGAGATGTATCTGCTCAGCAGGCTATTCGTTTTAATATTTTTCAGCTCAACTGCACGTACACTGGAGAAGACGAAAGACTAAATATTGGTCCGAAAGGATTTACTGGTGAGAAGTATGGTGGTAGCACATATTGGGATACCGAAGCATATTGCTTGCCTTTTTATCAAGCAACCGCAGACCAAGAAGTAGCTCGTAATCTGCTTATATACCGATACAAACACCTGCAAAAAGCGATAGAAAACGCAGAGAAACTTGGATTCTCCTGTGGAGCAGCTCTATACCCCATGGTGACAATGAACGGTGAAGAGTGCCACAATGAATGGGAAATTACCTTTGAAGAAATACATAGAAACGGTGCTATTGCTTACGCCATTTTTGACTACATCAACTATACCAATGATAAAAAGTACCTCGCCGAATATGGCTTGGAAGTACTCATAGGCATAGCACGATTCTGGGCTCAGCGTGTGAACTGGAGTGAAAACCAGCAGCAGTATGTAATGCTAGGTGTAACTGGTCCAAACGAGTTTGAGAATAACGTAAACAATAACTGGTATACCAATAAGATGGCTGCTTGGTGTATGGACTACGGACGCGAAGCTCTTGCTTGGGTAAAAGAACATCATGCGAGCGAATATACCCGCATCATGGAGGCAACCAACTTTAATGAGTCAGAAGCAACCAAGTGGCAAGAAATATCGGATAACATGTATTATCCGTACTCAGAAGAACACGGCGTATTTTTACAACAAGACGGCTTCTTAGACAAAGAACTCATACCCGTAAAGGACCTAGCAAAAAGCCAACGTCCTATAGTAGAGCACTGGAGCTGGGATAGAATACTCCGTAGCTGCTACATCAAACAAGCAGATACATTACAAGGTTTCTACTTCTTCGAAGATGAATATACCGATGAACAGCATAAGAAACATTACGATTTTTACGAACCATTGACTGTTCACGAATCATCATTAAGCCCATGTGTACATAGTATTCTTGCCGCAAAACTAGGCGATGAGAAACGTGCATACGAGTTCTACTTGAGAACTGCTCGCCTAGATTTGGACGACTACAATAACGATACACGCGACGGACTGCATATCACCAGTATGGCTGGTACTTGGATGAGTATTGTAAAGGGATTTGCTGGTATGCGAGTAAGGGATGGAAAGATGACTTTCAAGCCATTTTTACCGGATAATTGGAAGAGTTTCTCTTTCAAGATTCTTTTTAGAGGTGACTTGAAGCAAGTCACCGTAGATAAGGACGGTTTGAGTTTAAAATAAACGAAACTATAACAAGAGTGTAGAGTCATATTCTACTTTGTTGGTGGTTTAATAAATATGTATAATGAAGAAAATTTTCTCAATACTAGCTGCTATATTCTTTCTATTTGGATGTTCCAATACAAGTACTACTACCTATAAGGACAGTAAAATTTTTGGATTGTCCTCCCCTATCCTACTCATTGGTGACACTACCCGCATCATCCAATCAGACTATTTCACCAGACCTGTTGTCATAGATTCTATACTAAGCGATGACACTAGCCTAAAAGTAAATCATGTAGGTGATTATATCTTTATAGTATCGAATGAAGAAGTACAGCCTATCAGTAACCTTACCGTGTATGCAGAAGGGATTCCATATTCCTTTTTAGTGAAGGGGAATACTAGCCAAACCGATATTTACCCGATGAACAAAACCTTACTTCCTTTTATGCAGGTAGAAATAAAAGGGGAATTCAATAATTGGTCTACCGAAACGTTAAAACAAGACAGTGAGCATTTTTTATTTTTTCATACCCTCAAACCGGGAAAATACCAATACAAACTAGTAGCAGATGGCAAAGAAATAGATGACCCAAGCAACCCAAACAAGATAAGCAATGGCATGGGGGGGTTCAATAACGTACTAGAAATAAAAGGGCCAGACAAAAAGGAACTGCCTTCGATAGCTACAGCATCATTTACCAAGACTAAAATCATCATTTCTTCGGAGAATACTGACGGTGTTTATGCTTATTGGAACAATTTTAGAATACAAGCAAAACGAGAAGGCGACACCTTCAAGCTTCTCATTCCACCGTTTGCAAAGTATGAGACTCGTTCACATATTCGAGTGTTTGGGTATAATGATGTAGCTGCAAGCAATGACCTACTCATTCCGCTAGCCAAAGGCAACGTAATTACCAATCCAGACAAACTGAATAACAATGACTGGCACAAGAGCATCATGTATTTTATGATGGTAGACCGCTTTGTAAATGGCGATAAGACCAACGATGAGCCTGTAAACGACCCTGCTATATTAGCCAAAGCTCAATACTACGGTGGCGACATACGCGGTATTACACAAAAGATTAAAGAAGGGTATTTTCAAGACCTTGGGGTAAATACCATTTGGGTATCTCCCATCACTCAAAATCCTACCGATGCATGGGGACAATTCAATGATCCCGATACCAAATTCAGTGGGTACCATGGCTACTGGCCTATCACCAGTACTACAGTAGACTATCGCCTCGGCTCACCGGCAGATGTAAAAGAAATGCTGAGCGTAGCCCATAACAATGAACTAAGTGTACTGCTAGACTACGTAGCCAACCATGTACACGAGCAACACGCTGTGTACCAAAAGCACAAAGACTGGGTTACTCCGCTTTATTTCCCAGACGGTACTATGAATACCGAAAACTGGGACAATCACCGACTCACTACCTGGTTTGATACATTCTTGCCTACACTAAATCTGATGGACCAACAGGTAACCGACTTCATGGTAGATTCAGCTCTGCATTGGGTTACGGAGTATGATTTTGACGGTTTTCGACACGATGCAACAAAGCATATTCCCAATAATTTTTGGCGTACACTTAACAAGAAGGTGAAAAAAGTAAGTCAAGAAAAAGGAAAATACATTTACCAAATAGGGGAAACATACGGTAGCCACGAGCTTATCAATAACTATATTGGTTCCGGATTACTCGACGCACAATTCGACTTTAATATGTACGACAATGCCTTACCTGTATTTGCCACGGAGGGTGAAAGTATGACCCGACTGGGAGAAGCATTAGAGGCAAGCCTAAGCACTTACGGATACCACCATTTGATGGGAAATATTACGGGTAATCAAGATAAACCTCGTTTTATGAGTTATGCAGACGGTACATTGAGTTTTGATACTCCTTGGATGGAATACAAACGCATGGGATGGACACAAGACATTATGGTACAAGATTCTATGGCTTATCGTAAAATGGCTATGTTCAATGCATTCAATATGACGATACCGGGTATACCCATAATCTACTACGGAGATGAGATAGGAATGGCCGGTGCTGGAGATCCAGACAACCGTAGGATGATGCGTTTTAAAAACTTAAAAAAAGAAGAAGCTGCTTTACAAAGAGAAATAGCTGAAATTATACACTTCAGAAATGAGAATATCGCCCTACTATATGGTGACTTTACCATTGTAGAAAATACAGAAAAGACACTCACTTACACACGTAAGTATTTTGACAATGAGGTTACGGTATCCTTTGATAAGAGCACATGGGAATATAAAATCTACACAATGGAGAATCTATAGAACAGTCTAAAATTCACTTTGGCATCCATACTTACTAAACACAATTATTAGCAACATATAAACGTATAAATACACCATGAAGAAATACATATTCATACTAGTAACCGCTATGCTAAGTGCGTGCGGTACTCCAGAAAAACAAGAAACTACCGTTACAGAACTTCCTTCTGAGTGGATTGCCAATGCAACCATTTACGAAGTAAACGTAAGACAATATACCCAAGAAGGTTCGCTTGTAGCATTTGAAGAACGCCTCCCAAAACTTAAAGAATTGGGTGTAGATGTACTTTGGTTTATGCCCATACAACCCATTGGGAAACGCAATAGAAAGGCAGTTGGAGATACATTTGTACAGGACCTTGCTGATCCAGACTACACCAAATACTGGGGTAGTCCCTACTCCATAGCCGATTATACTGCCGTGCATCCTAGATATGGTAGCGTACAAGACTTCAAACGCATAATAGCCAAATGCCATGAAATGGACATGAAAGTAATACTGGACTGGGTAGGTAACCATACTGCTTGGGATAATCCTTGGGTAACCAATAACCCAGAGTGGTACACACATGACAGCACCGGAAAAATCACCGATCCTATAGGTGATGATGGCAAGAGCTGGGGATGGACAGATGTAGCCGACCTCAACTATAACAACAAAGAAATGCGTGCAGAAATGATAAAAAGTATGCAGTTTTGGGTAGAAGAATGTGACTTGGATGGTTTCCGTTGTGATGTAGCTATGGAAGTCCCTACCGACTTTTGGGAAGAAGCTCGCATTGCCTTAGATAAAGTAAAGCCTATGTTTATGCTAGCAGAAAGTGAAACTCACGAGCCAGACCAGTTTGATACAGCTTTCGATGCGTACTATGGCTGGGAGATGCACCACGTTTTCAACAAGCTCTATTCGGGCGAAGTAAACGCCTCTGAAGTAATGCAGGTAATGCACCAAAAGGATAGCATTAACGGCATGGATGTATTCCCAATGAACATGATTACCAACCATGATGAAAACAGTTGGAACGGTACTATAGACGAACGATTAGGTACGTCTTGGAAAGCTATGGCAGTACTTAGTTATGCTCTAAGAGGTATGCCGCTTATCTATAGCGGACAAGAAGTTGGCCTAAAACACAGACTTAGTTTCTTTGGTAAAGATGAAATAGACTGGAGTAGCCCACAAGCTGCAGAACATTTTGAGTTTTATAAGATACTCAATGAAATAAAAGCAAATCCGTCTCTTGCAGTAGACAGTAAAATAACATTCAATACAGATTTCTCTACAGAAAGACTCCTGACTATAGATAGAGGTGATAATGCAGAATATCGTTTTATTCTTGATTTGGGAGGAGACGGCGTCATCCTAAGAGAAGCAGACTTAGACCCAACGGATGGGTACAAAGTGGTATTTGCAGATGAATATGAAGACGAAAGTACTGTTTTAGGAAAATGGGGTTTCGTTGTACTAAAGAAATAAGGCTAATACAGTAAAACCAGACACGCCAGAAAAAGCATGTTAACAAGCAATACAATTGCTAAAATTTTTAAGTGATTTGAGTTCATTTGTTTCCTTAGTACAAATTTAACGCCACGATAAAGCAGAATGATATAAACGTAGTAATATAATTGCAATCTTGAACAGAGACAAAATATACCTAGACCTATATGCACAAGTAGGTGCACTTATAGACCCTAAGGCAGATGACATTGCCAACATGGCAAATGTGGCCCAATTGCTTGCAAATACACTTGGTCATCATTGGACCGGTTTTTATCGCGTAGTAAAGAAAGAGCTTCACTTGGGTCCGTTTGCTGGTCCACTGGCCTGTACTAGAATAGCCTATGGCAAGGGTGTATGTGGCAAATCTTGGGATACCAAACATACTCAAGTAGTAGCCAATGTGCACAAATTTGAGGGGCATATAGCTTGCAGTCCGTCTACTCAGTCAGAGATAGTTGTGCCGTGTATTCGCAATGGAAAAGTTTTTGCTGTACTTGATATAGATAGCGATGCACTCGATACGTTTGATGATCTAGACGCTCGCTATTTAGAAGATATTGTGAGCCTTTTATGAGTTTTACGCAAAAATATGCCGATTGGTTTAGGAGGCTCTTACCCTCTCCCTTTAGTATAGCCGTTATTCTTTCAATCCTTGTTTTCATCGTTTCCATATTCATTTCTGACAAGCCTATAGGCACCCTACTCATAGATTGGCAAACGGGACTTTGGTCAAGCAACTTACTGGCCTTTGCTTTTCAGATGATGCTCATGCTCGTGCTGGGCCATACGCTCGCATTAAGCAGCTTTTTCAACACCGTTATATCCACACTTATATCACCCATTAAAACAACAGCACAAGCAGCAGCCATAGTTACCTTCACTACGATTATCGTGGCATTTGCCAATTGGGGCCTTGGTCTCATTTTTGGTGCGATAATCGCTCGTAAAATTGGCGAGAGTTTCACCAAAAAACAAATGCCACTCAACTACCCACTCGTTGGAGCTGCGGGCTATGTAGGGCTAATGGTCTGGCACGGAGGCATCTCTGGATCTGCCCTCACCAAAGTAGCAGAAAAAGGTCACCTTCAAGACATCGCAAAGAATGCTAGCTTACCCCAAGCCATATTTTACGGTGATACGGTATTTAGTACTATGAACTTAGTAGCGTTCGGTTTACTACTGACGCTCATCCCATTTATTTTTTATATCGTAGGTAAAAAAAGCAATGGATCTATACCAAATGTAGTCTCTGCCAAGGCTACTGGTAATACCCAATTAGTTGCAAAAGGAGCTGAACGTATAGATACATCTAGCGTTCTGAGCAAGTCAATAGGACTTCTACTTGTTGGTTTGGCTGTCTACAATGCAATCTCCTATGAAGGTCCGACTCTTGGCTTTATAACACCCAACTACATTAATTTTAGTATGCTTGCCCTGTGCTTGCTCCTACACAATAACTTCAATGCTTTTTTGAGTGCGGTAGACAGTGCCATCAAAGGATCATCTGGCATCCTAATACAATTTCCGCTATACTTTGGCATACTGGCTCTCATGCAGAGTGGTGGGCTCATAGAAGTGATTTCCAATTGGTTTATTCATGTCTCCACACCACATACACTGCCCTTATTCACCTTCTTTAGTGCCGGCTTGGTCAATCTATTTGTACCCAGTGGCGGCGGTCAGTGGGCTATACAAGGTCCTATTAT
>CAWVTO010000040.1:0-12411 GCA_963932895.1 uncultured bacterium | reverse complement strand
ACTAAAGTAGCAGGTAAGGATATGCAGTCATTTTTTGATGATGTGATATTCAGTACTAAACCGCTGGACTATATAGGTATCTTTAACCAGTATGGTTTAGACTTTAAAGATGCTAATGCTGATAAAACGATAGCGTGGAGTGGGGTTATTAGCAGGCACAGAGAGGGTTTTACGACCATCACTAACATATATAGCGGTAGTCCAGCGGTAGAGGCGGGATTAAGTGTAAATGACGAAATTGTAGCCATAAATGGATGGCGAGTAAGTGATAAGCTAGAAACGTATGATGCAAAGTATAGCGTGAATGATACTGTAGAGGTTACGTATGCCAGAGATGGGAAAATGTATACCGTAAATCTAGTATATCTAAAAAGTCCAAAAGTGTCGTATAAACTCACTGTGATAGATGAAGAGAATACCCTTCTTAAAAATTGGCTAAACTAGATGCGTTTTTACGCTGTTGTTTTGTGAGACGTTGATTAACTTTTGATAACTATTCACTGATCTATCCAAACTAATTGCTAACAAAACTACCTTTGTTCAAACCTATATAAACGTGTCAGTAATTAATTCACAAAAAGCATATTTGGTACTCGCAGATGGTACCGTTTTCGAAGGTAAAGCTATTGGTAAAATAGGAACTACCTCAGGGGAAATAGCCTTCAATACTGGGATGACCGGATACCAAGAGGTGTTTACCGATCCTTCTTACTTTGGCCAAATAGTTGTTATGACCATGGATCACATAGGAAACTATGGTGCAGCAGAAATGGACGCGGAGTCTGATTCAATAAAAATTTCCGGATTAGTTTGCAAAAACTATTCGCCTATGCATAGCCGTAATATGGCAGATAGTAGCCTAAACGATTATTTTATTGAACATGGGTTTAGTGGGATAAGTGATGTAGATACGCGTGAGATAGTTAAGCACATACGTGATGCAGGAGCGATGAATGCTATAATAAGTTCTGAGATACTCGATTTGGATGAGCTTAAGAGAATGGTGAAAGAAGTACCGAGTATGGAAGGCCTAGAGCTAAGTTCTAAAGTGTGGAGCAAAAAGGAATATGAGGTAAATGAGAGTGGGACTAAAAAGGTAGCACTATTGGATCTAGGTTCTAAGAATAACATAATTGATTGCTTAACGGAGCGAGATTGCCACGTAAAGGTTTTCCCTGGAGACACTAGCTATGCTGCGATGAAAGCCTGGAGTCCAAATGGATTTATGATAAGCAATGGTCCTGGTGATCCAGCGGCTATGCCTTATGCAGTAAAAACGGTACAAGATATTTTAGATGCCAATGATAAATTGTTTGGTATCTGTCTTGGTAGCCAGATATTGGCACAAGCGGTAGGTATGAAAACCTTCAAGTTAAAGAAGGGACACAGAGGGCAAAATCATCCGGTACAAAACCTTTTGACAGGCAAGAGCGAGATGACGTCGCAAAATCATGGTTTTGCAATAGATCCAGAAAGCAATACGGGCAACGCAGAGATTACACACGTTAACCTAAATGACGATACCGTAGAAGGTATCCGAGTGAAAGACAAAGATGCATTTGCGGTACAGTATCACCCAGAGGCAAGTCCAGGTCCACATGATAGTCGTTATCTGTTTGATGACTTTGTGGAGATGATAGGGTAATTTATTCAGTGTTTGCATGTATATGCAGGCAAAATAAAAAAGCTATCTTTCAGAAAGGAGTGCAATAAAAATTGCACAACATCTTTAAAGTGATTACCATTGTAGCTTACTTAAATTTTCACGGCAAGTGATGCATTTATTGCAGATAGCATAGCATCACGGTTTATACAAAAATTACAACGCATTTAATATGAGCGAAATATCACACATACACGCAAGACAAATCTTAGATAGTAGAGGAAACCCTACTATAGAAGTAGACGTATTCACAGAAGGCGGAGCCTTTGGTAGAGCAGCAGTACCTAGTGGTGCCAGTACAGGAGTTCACGAGGCAGTAGAGCTGAGAGACGGAGACGAGTCAAATTACCTTGGTAAAAGTGTAATGAAGGCTGTAGCTAACGTGAACACAGAGATTTATGACGAGATAGTAGGAGAAGATGTTTTTGAGCAGGTACACATTGATCATAAGATGATTATGATGGACGGTACCGAAAACAAAAGCAAACTAGGTGCAAATGCAATGCTTGCAGTAAGTTTAGCATGTGCTCATGCAGCGGCAGAAGAAAGTGGCCAGCCTTTATATAGATACTTAGGCGGTGTTAATGCTAATGTACTTCCTATTCCAATGATGAATATTATCAATGGAGGTAGTCATGCAGATAACTCGATCGACTTTCAGGAGTTTATGATTATGCCTACCGGAGCAGATTCATTCTCAGAAGCATTGAAAATGGGTGTTGAGACTTTTCACCACCTCAAAAAAGTGTTAAGCAAAAAGGGCTATAGCACAAATGTAGGTGACGAAGGAGGTTTTGCACCAAACATTAAAAGCAACGAAGAGGCTATTGAAACAGTACTTATGGCTATCGAATCTGCAGGTTTCAAACCGGGAGAAGATATGCATATCGCTATGGACGCTGCTACTTCTGAATTTTATAATAAAGAAACAGGACTATATACTTTCAGCAAGTCAGATGGTAGAGAGTTAACTAGCGAAGAAATGGCTCAGTACTGGGCAGATTGGAGCAACAAATACCCGATTCTTAGTATAGAAGATGGTCTTGACGAAGATGACTGGGCGGGATGGAAATCTCTTACAGATAAAATAGGAGACAAGGTTCAGCTAGTGGGTGACGATTTATTCGTAACAAATGTAAAAAGACTACAAAGAGGTATAGATGAAGGAATAGCCAATTCTATCTTAGTAAAAGTAAATCAAATAGGAACTCTTACCGAGACTATAGATGCTATAAACCTTGCTACGCAAAATAGCTATACGAACATTATCTCTCACAGAAGTGGTGAGACGGAGGATAGCACAATTGCTGATCTTGCAGTAGCTATGAACAGTGGCTTGATAAAAACAGGTTCTGCATCACGAAGTGATAGAATGGCTAAGTACAATCAACTTCTTAGAATAGAAGAAGAATTGGGTCATACTGCTAAGTACTTGGGTAGAAGCTTCAAGTTTTTGTAACAAAACAACGAGATTTTAGGTTTAAAAGCAACCTTCGGGTTGCTTTTTGTGTCTAATATCATATGAACATTAAACTCCCTTTTCTTTTTCTGTCAGCACTATTGCCAAGTGTAATGTTTGGCCAGAGTGTAGAGATATCTTCAAATGCGGAGGTTTGTAAAGATGAGCTTATAAGTTTTGAATCGGTAACAACAAGTGCCGTTAGCTCATATAGTTGGGATTTTGGTGATGGAACATCCTCTACACAAGATAGTCCTTCACACACTTATTCTGCCGAGGGTTTCAAAACAGTAACACTTAGTGTCACATTTGCCAATGGAACAATACTTTTAGCAGATAGAAAAATTATCGTGCACGATGTCCCAAAACCAGATTTCTCATTTGATGGGTCTAGTTTCTGCCTGAATAATCAAAATATTTGTTTGACGGATAATAGTACAATGGGTTCCACTACTAACGGTTATGCTTCACGTGTAATACTTTGGGGAGATGGGAATTCAATAAGCAGTACTAATCCTACTAACAGCAAAACAGTATGTTATAACGGTTATCAATCCATTGCAAACAATCCGTATAGCATAGTTATAGAGGTAGTAAATGACAAGGGATGTGAGGCTAAGTGGCAACAAGAGATTACTATACTGCAAGATTTTTCGCCATCGTTCAAGGGAGTGATACAGAAGGCTTCTTGTGATGAGCAAGAAGTGTGTTTCACTAACAATACTGCTAGTATTCCCAGCAGTATTGCAAGTTTTGAGTGGGACTATGGCGATGGTACTACCAATACTACAAACTGGAATGGCGAGTGTCATAAGTACACTGCTAGTGGAGTGTATAGGGTAAAATTGAAAATTGTAATGACAAATGGATGTGATAACGAATTTAGCTTCGTATATCCGGTTAATGTTTTCAAATTTGAAACGGATTTAATACTTAATTCTGATACCGTACTTTGTTTTGGTACTCCGCTAAGTTTAGGAAACTCGCCCGTTAGCGGAGCAAGATATGCTTGGGAGCTTTTTGATTCGTCTATGCAGTCTCTGGGTGTGGTTGGCCGCTCTATTGTTCAAAATATTGCTGTTCCGTGTCCGGGGGATTATTATGTCAAGCTTAAACTCACTGTAGGGACCTGTACCAAAGAATCTCGGTTAGTCAAGTTTAGCTCTGTAGGTGTAATGGCCACATTTCTTCCATTCAATAATAGACAATGTATTAGTACAGATACGGTGTATTTTCAGAATACGAGTAAGTCGTATCCTACCGCAAACCCATCGTATTTTTGGGATTTTGATGATAAGAACGCTCCTGATTGTTTTGGCTATATATCTAATTGCAATAAAGACTCCAATGCCAATAGTCAGCATTTTTATCAAGACACAGGCTGCCTGGAGCCAAGGTTGAATGTGATTGATAGAAGTACGGGTTGTACTAGTTCTGCTGTGGATCAAGTTTTTATTGTAAATCCAGATTCAGTCAAATTTAAGAGATTTCTCAATAAGCCGTGCCTAGGGTCTAATTCAGATTATGCAGTTAATTTTTCACATGATTTGTGTGAGGCAGATGTAAAAATATGTGTAGATTCTTTGCAGAACGATAAAGCTTTTGTCCCTTTTGGTTCGAAAACGTATAGTCAAATTGCAGATCCTGATGGTTGGGTTACTGTAGGTTTTGCCGTGCAGACGGGTGACGATAAGGTTTATAGATCTGCAGACCCCACCGATTATTATCTTGATCCATTTCGCATATGCAACGATACCTTCTGGTTTCATCATTGGTTTCAGTTGTTTCCAAGTCCCATCGCAAATTTCAAACGTACATCAGATACTATTTGCTTGCCAATAGCGTATGCCTTGGAGTATGTAGGTGGAGAAACCGATAAGTTAGATTTATTCGTTTACTCGTGGGATATCAATAATCTAAATTCCATTCTGGTAACAGATACTGTGCCCAGTATAGCTCACACCTATTACACTGAGGGGCAGAAATCTTTCTCTGCTAAGATAATAGATACCATAGGTTGCTATGACGAGTACTCAGAGAATCTAAGTTTAGGATATTTTAATTCCATAATTGGTGATACGTCTATGTGTCTAGGCCAAGAAATGGTACTTGAAGAATCCATACGCTATTTCAATGATGGCTTTCCGTATTGGAGAAATGCTTCTCGTCCAGAAAAATTAAGCTGGGACTTGGGTGACGGCAATGGGTTTGCATCTACTACCCCTACACTCAGGCATACTTATACCCGTAGAGGAGCCTATTATGTGAAACTAGCAAGTAGTGATAAAGATGGTTGTGTTGATACAGTAACTAGGATGGTAACAGTAGTAGGGGTGAATGCAGCTATCGAAAGTGCCGATGTAGAATACTTATGTGATCAAATTCTTCAGTTCAAAGACTCTTCTTATTTTGATTTTAATACTGCTGGGGATGTTGTTACAAAGTACCATTGGAATTTTGGTGATTTTACTACACCTAGTTTGCTTGAGAATCCGTTTCACTACTACTCGTCAAATGGCAGTTTTATACTCACTCTAAGTGTAGAAACCAGAGATGGCTGTATTGATACTGCTCGTATTCCTATCTACTTGAGAGGCCCAGAGCCTTACTTTGATATGCTTTCTGACACCATGGGATGTGTTCCCTTTACAGCTCAATTCGCTAGTGCTAGCGAAAATACAGGCAGCTTCGTGTGGCGTATGGGAGATCCAAATCAAACGACTATATCCGCCAGCAACGACACTACTTTTAGTTTCACTTACACTACACCAGGTACATACTATGTATATTTAGAGGGAAGTGATAGTTTTGTCAATGACGAGACGAATAATACGTATACGTGCTCGGCATTATTTCCTGATACGAATGGACAGGCATTTCCGGTACGGAAAATAATCGTCTTACCGATTCCTCAAGCGTTATACTACCTAGAAGACCCACTATGTGTAGGCGACACAGCACGGTTTAATAATAGATCAGACACAACCTATACCACACTCAATTGGGAGATAGGTGGCAATATTTACACCTCAACATCTGATTTTAACTGGCCTGTCAACAAGGAGGGAGTATATACAGCCAACCTATTGCCTAGCTATACGGTGGATTCTAGCTACCAACGTGCGTGTTACGATACGTTTAGCAACACATTTACAGTGTACCGCACAGAGTCCAAATTTAGTTACGAAAATAGTGGGTTGTGTAGTGAGTATATTTTTACAGATTCTTCTTACAATGCGGCTAGCTATTCTTGGGATTTTGGACACCCATTCAGCCTTTCTAGGAATACATCAGATATAGCAAATCCGACACACCGTTATGGTGTAGATAAGGGTGGGTATACGATATGCCTTACTGTTGCAAATGAACAGGGCTGTATAGACTCTAGTTGTGCTAACATTAGTGTAGATTATGCGGTAGAACTTAATTTATACAATATTTTTACTCCGGACGGCGATGGATTGAATGATGGTTTTTCTATTGAAATAGATAATTATAGGGCGTATGAGTTAAGGATATACAACAGATATGGCGAGCTTATGTTTACCAGTACGGAGCCAACTTTAGCTTGGAACGGGAAGTATATGAATGTGGGTAAAGAAGTGCCAGGAGGTACCTATTTCTACGTACTTAAGTATGGCTATAATTGTCAAAAAACAGATAAGCTGGCAGAAGGGATAGTGGAGTTAGTCCGTTAGAGCTTAAAGTTAAGCGTCACTATAAGCGACACTCATTATTTGTTGTGAAAAACATTGATTTACTAGTAGTAGAGTAATCTCTACATTCGCTCACTTATAGAATATGTCACTATTAAAGCGAAAGACTGATACCAAAAAGGTAAGAAAAGAGGCGATAACCCAAAAGGATAATACGCTTACTTATAAGTTGATAGGGGGAGTAGTTTTGCTTTTTGCTGTCTTTGTTTTTTTAGCATCGATTAGCTATTTGTTTTCTTGGCGAGCAGATCAAAGTATTCTTAACGCTGGCATTACAGATTTTTTATTCGATTTTAAAGACAAATTACCTGCAAATTTTATGGGTAAATTGGGAGCATTTTTTGCTCACCTTTTCATTTACAATGGATTTGGGATAGGGGCATTTTTATTCTATCCTATTTTTTTTATTCTAGGCTATAATTTATACTTCAACAAAGTATTTAAGATACGGCCCAAGACAGTGAGCAAGTTGATTGTGTCAGCTATTTGGGTATCTCTAGTTTGTGCTTTGCTATTTTCCAAAGTGTCTCCATTACTCAGTGGTTTGCTGGGCTATGGTGTCTTTATGTTTTCTAAGTCACTCATTGGTACTATAGGAATGGTACTTGTACTTGGTCTTGTTACCCTATTTTTCTTGTATGTAGCATTTAGTATTGACGTATTAGAGAGTATTCGAAATAGAAAGGTGCTAAGAACAAAGACCAATGAAGCTGAGGGAATAAACGAAGATGAGTCACGTGAGTTTGATCCTGAGGAGTCCCTTTTTGCCAAAGACGAAATAGCTTTTTCTGTAGGAGATGAAGCAGTAACACTTGATACAAATGAAGAAGAACTTACTCTCACAGTAGAAGAGTCGATAATAGAAGAACCGGCAATAGAAGAGGGGGTCATAAATGAACCTACTTTGAAGCCAAAAGCAGAGGAGAAGGTAGAAGCAGCAAAAGAAGAAGACGAAGATGACCTGGAGCTGAAAATAGAAGACACCCCAAAAGAAGAAAAAATAGATAAGGCTAAGCAAAAAGAGCATTACGGTATTGATGAGCCGTTTGACCCACGTTTAGACCTCAGAGATTATCAGTTTCCTAAAATAGATTTTCTTAATAAATATGGAGAAGGTGAAAAGGCTGAAGTAAGCAAAGAAGACTTAGAGAAAAGTAAGAATATGATTGTTCAGACACTGAATAATTATAAAATAGGTATAGCCAGTATAAAGGCTACCATAGGACCAACGGTAACGTTATTTGAAATAGTACCAGAGGCGGGAGTACGTATCTCTAAGATAAAAAACTTAGAAGATGATATAGCTCTTAGTCTTGCGGCATTGGGTATTCGGATTATAGCACCTATCCCAGGCAAGGGAACCATTGGTATAGAGGTGCCCAATATGAAACCAGAGATAGTAAGTATGTATTCTGCTATTAATAGTGCTAAGTTTCAAAACTCAGACGCTGCACTACCGGTATGCCTAGGTAAGACAATTTCTAATGAAGTATTTGTTGCTGACCTCGCAAAAATGCCACACCTACTCATGGCCGGTGCTACGGGTCAAGGTAAGTCAGTTGGGTTAAACGCTATAATAATTTCGCTGCTTTACAAAAAGCATCCAGCTGAGCTCAAGTTTGTGATGGTAGATCCTAAGAAAGTTGAACTTACCCTTTATCAAACGATAGAACGGCATTATCTAGCTAAACTGCCCGGAGAGGGTGACGCTATTATCACGGATAATAAGCAGGTAATTACAACACTTAATTCATTGTGCGTAGAAATGGATGAACGCTATGCTTTGCTTCAATCTGCTCTAGTGCGTAACATAAAGGAGTACAATGTTAAGTTTAAGAAGAGAAAGCTCAACCCAGAAGAAGGACACAAATATTTACCTTATATAGTGGTGATTATAGATGAGGTAGCAGATCTAATTATGACCGCAGGTAAAGAGGTAGAACATCCTATCGGTAGAATAGCTCAGTTGGCTAGAGCAATTGGTATTCACTTGATACTGGCAACACAGCGACCTTCGGTTAATATTATTACAGGTACTATCAAAGCAAATTTCCCTGCTCGTATAGCCTTTAGAGTAAGTAGTAAGATAGATAGTCGAACTATACTAGATGGTAATGGTGCAGATCAGCTCATTGGTAAAGGAGACATGCTCTACTCTACGGGTAGTGATATGATTCGTCTTCAGTGTCCATTCGTAGATACACCAGAAGTAGACACCATTACAGGTTTTATAGGCAACCAACGAGGTTATCCAGATGCACACTTACTGCCAGAAGTAAGAGAGGAGTCTGATGGAGAGACAAAAGAACTAGACCCAAATGATAGAGATGCTCTTTTTGAGGATGCCGCACGTATAGTGGTCCAACACCAGCAAGGGAGCACCAGTTTAATACAACGAAGACTAAAGGTAGGATATAATAGAGCAGGTCGCTTGATAGATCAATTAGAAGCATCTAATATTGTAGGCCCGTTTGAGGGTAGTAAGGCTCGTCAAGTTCTACTTCCAGATGAATACGCTTTGGAACAGTTCTTGAATAACTTACACTAGAACATAAAAAATACAATGAAAAAAATAGTACTATTATTAAGCGTCTTAGTGTTGATTTTGGTTACACCAATAACCTCTGTGTCTCAATCGCAAGATAATCAAAGCAAGGCTTTGCTTAATAGACTAAGCAAAACGTATAAGACGTATAAGTCTGTGAAAGCACAGTTTTCTGTGAGTATCAGAAATAAGCAAACAAGCACAAGTGTAAAGCAGAGCGGAACACTCTATCAAAAAGGAAAAAAATTTAGGGTAAACATGTCTGGTCAAGAGATATTGTGTGATGGTAAACTTATCTGGACGTATTTAGAAGATGCCAATGAAGTGCAAATTTCTAAGTTCAATGCGAAGGAAATGGATATTAATCCTTCAGAGATTTTTACTATTTATGAAAAGGGCTTTATGCATAAATATGCAGGTCAAGTAACCAATGGTACCAAGACGCTAGATGTAGTAGAATTAATACCTACGGACAAGAACAAAGGATATTTTAAGGTGAAACTAGGTATAGATAAACTGGCAAACAAGGTAAAAGAGATGTCTGTTTATAGTAAAAACGGTCTTGTAACCACCTATATCATTACCAAGTTTGAACCCAATGTAAATATGAATGACAGTTATTTTAAGTTCAATGCAAAGGACAAGCCTGGCGTTATCGAGATAGACTTGAGATAGTGGGTAGAATGAATCATCACGTAACATTAACGCTGTTTATTACAGCGTTTTTTTTTGCATGTGTTTCACCAAAGAAAGGTGAACAGGGCAGAAATAATGAAAAAAAATGGTATCTAAGTGTAGAAGAAACAGCCTGTTTTGGTAGCTGCCCTATGTACAAAATTGTTTTAGACGGTAGTGGTCGTGCACGTATGCATGGCAAACGATTTGTGGAACCTCTTGGAGTGTCTACTGCTATAGTTTCAGACACTTTGTTGGCCTCACTAGTGAACAGTACTGCTACAGCCAAATGGGAAAATTATGAGGAGGAGTATATAAGTGGTTACTCTGACTGGCCAAGTACGATAGTCTGTTACTCTATCATTCCTGGAGATACATTTACAGTAACATTTCAGAATAAGTTGGCCCCTGCTCCAGTAACTCAACTCGCAGATAGACTAATTTCTTTAAGGAAGAGAGCCAATTGGATTTCTCAAATGATAGACTAGCTATCAATAAAGTTCTTGTCTAAAGCTTCGTAGATAGAGTTATTGCTGATGTATTCCGGTACAATAGACTTCATGGTTTTTACCAAATGCCTATTTTTAAGTGTATCTTTTTGTTTGTACAATCCTGCTATTAGGTCGTTTACTTCCAAGTAGTTGTACTGAGGCATCTTAGCAACCATTATCTTAGGGTTATGTGTGCCTATTGTGTTTTCCTTATCGTTTAGGAGTTCTTCTTTTAGCTTCTCTCCTGGCCTGAGTCCAGTAAATTTTATTTGTATATCCTTTCCTTCTTCGAAACCAGAAAGACGTATCATTTTACGAGCAAGATCAACTATTTTAACTGACTCACCCATGTCGAAAATATAAATTTCCCCGCCATATCCCATGACGCCAGCTTCGAGTACCAATTGACAGGCTTCTGGTATGGTCATGAAAAAACGTGTGACTTCAGGGTGTGTCACGGTTAGTGGTCCTCCGTTTTCTATCTGCTTTTTGAAAAGGGGTATAACTGAGCCATTGCTGCCTAGTACATTGCCAAAACGTGTAGTAACAAAAAGAGTATGCTTGTCTGATTCTAAGTGTAGCTTAGCATTAAGAGATTGAACATAGATTTCGGCAATACGCTTACTTGCACCCATTATGTTCGTTGGATTTACTGCTTTATCTGTACTAACAAATACGAATTTTTTAGCTCCGTATTCTACTGCTAGGTTAGCAACATTTTGAGTTCCAAATACATTTGTATTGATGGCTTCATAAGGGTTCTCCTCCATAAGTGGTACGTGCTTATAGGCTGCGGCATGAAAAACATAGGCAGGTTGAAAATGTTTAAATACTTTCGTTAGACGAGCAGTGTTGCACACATCAGCAAGTACTATTTCCAGATTGGTACTCCCGTTTAGCTCATTTTCTATCTCATATAAAGGCGTTTCTGCTTGGTCAAGTAGTACCAGTAGTTTAGGCCCAAAGGTGAGACATTGTCTTGCAATTTCACTACCGATAGATCCCGCTGCTCCTGTGATCAGGATTACCTGACCTTTCAATTCTTTATTAATATTCGTCTTACTTAGCTTGATGGGTTCACGCTCGAGTAGGTCTTGTATTCGTACAACTTTTATGCTTTGGGGATTGAATTCTCCATTAATCCAGGCACTAACTGGCGGAATAGTTTTTACGACAATATTGTGTTGCAAACATTTTTCTATTATTCTCTTCTTACGAATTACAGCTATCTCATTTATGGCAATTACGAGCTCTATATTTACGTTGTTAACTATGAATTTTTCAAAATCAATCTCTGAAGCATAAATTTTTACACCTTCCACAGATTTTCCTCGTATACTTGGGTTATCATCTAAAAAAGCAACTACCTTCCTACCGTACTTTGTGTTTCGCTCAAAAGAACGCTTTGCAATAATGCCTGCTTCACCTGCACCATATATAATGACTGATTTTTGTATCATATTGGCATTAAAAGGAGCATACTGGGTGTAAAGCAGTTTGAAAGAAATTCTAAAGGCTGACAGTAAAAATATTAATACGAAGGCATCTATAATGATAACGGATGGTTTGAGTAAATGATTTCCAGTGGAAGTGAAATAGATACCTTCCACGCTAAGGATAATAAACGTGCTGGCTGCGACTGCAAAAAATATACGAACGGCATCTTGAGTACTTGTGTATTTGATGATACCTGTGTATGACTTTGTTACAATAAATGCAAACAGTCTTATGGTGACCACAATAAATAGAGGTGTTAGGTAGTCTGAGACAGTGAAATTTGCAAAAGTGAATACATCCGTAATGAGGGATGCTACTCCAAAAGAGAAAGTAGCTAGAAGTAGATCAATAATCAGCACAACCCA
>CAWVTO010000039.1:0-12413 GCA_963932895.1 uncultured bacterium | reverse complement strand
ATTTAAGATTTTGAGATTTTAAGATTTAAGATTTAAGATTTGAGATTTTGAGAAGTATAAAAATTCTAGAATAGAACCAGTGACTCAAACTATAGTGTTATCCTCCCTATCTTTGCATTGCAAATCGAGACTGACAATTTTAAAATCATAATTATCCCACATGCAAAAAGCAATCGTTTTCATACTTGGACTGTACCTCAATGTTATTAATATTATCTCTAAGAAAATAGGAGGGAAACACGCTTTCTTACTGTTTTGTTATCCTTTTCCTGTGAAACTCAAACGGGTGCAGGCAGAGTTTTTAGGGACAAGTGAGCAGTCGTTTTATGATTTTAATGGTAAGAAAATAGCTACCTACAAGTGGGGTAGTGGTCCGCAGACCATATTGTGCTTGCACGGATGGCAGAGTCAGAGCTACAGGTGGAAAAAGTATATTGAGGCATTGGATAAACAGAAGTATACTGTCATCAGTATAGATGCTCCAGCTCATGGCAAGTCAGATGGAAAGATTTTTAACGTGCCCATGTACGCCAAGCTCATAGAACAACTGCTAGCGGTACATAAGGTTGATTACATTCTTGCTCATAGCTTGGGTGCCTTTTCTACGATGTGTTTATTCTATGAGAAGCCAGAGTTAGCCCTTAGTAAGTTAGTCTTAATGGGTACGCCAGGAGAAGCTTCGGAGTTTATAGATGAGTACGCACGAGTACTGAAAACACATCCACGTGTAAAAGCGAATTTAGAGGCTTATTTCTTAGCGTATGCAGGATTAACCCCGGGGTACTACTCCTCCACCCGATTTGCTCCGGCACAAACCTCGCAAGCCTTGCTCATACACGATGTGCAGGACAAAGAAGCTCCGTATCATTATGCAGAGACAATAGCCGAATTGTGGCCCAATGCTACCTTGTTTACTACCGACGGTTTTGGACATAAACTACGTGATATTAGCGTGGTAAATGCGGTCGTAGGTTTCTTTGATGAATAGTTGTTGAGGTTCATTTACTAAAAAATCCCTAACATTGACCCTATGAAAAAAATGGCTCTGCATTGGCAGGTTATCATAGCGTTGGTATTGGGAATAATTTACGCTGTAAGCATAGTATACTATTCGGATGTCACTAATACCAAAGCGGGTATACAGTTCACAGCAGATTATGTAGCTCCATTTGGAGATATATTTGTGAATGTACTGAAGCTTATAGCTGTTCCAATGGTGCTTTTTTCCATCATAGCAGGAATCGGAAGCCTCAAAAACATAAAACAGCTCGGAGGAGTAGGTATAAAAACACTGCTTATCTATGTAGGTACTACGATGAGTGCTATTCTCATCGGTTTATTGTTTGTAAACCTTATACAGCCAGGTAAATTGCCATCTGAAGATTCGCGTATAGAAAAGCGAATAGAGTATGAACTATGGCTTGCAGAGACTCCCAGTGCACCTAGACTAGACGAGGTGAGTTTTCTTACGGACCCACAGTATACGGATAAAGTAACTCAGGTTAAAAATAGAGTTGCTAATGTAGAAATAGATGCAGAAACGCAAGACAAACTTAACAAAGCAGCACTAGAAAAAGAGAAAGGACCATTATTCAAACTTGTAGATATTTTTCCTTCCAATATTTTTCATGCCATTTCTGATGGCAAAGGGAAGTCTAATATGCTTCAGGTTATATTTTTCGCCATATTTTTTGGAATAATACTCGTTCAGCTACCAAAGAAACACGCAAAACCTGTACGTAAACTGGTAAATGGGCTCAACGAAGTTTTCATAGCCATGATTAATGCGGTGATTAGGCTAATGCCAATATTTGTGTTCGCACTTATGGCAGGCAGCTTGGTGAAATCTGCAGGAGATAATTTAGAAAAGCTAAAAGAGCAGTTGGTTTTCTTAGGCCACTATTCATGGGTATTGGTACTCGCTTTGGTCATTGTTGCCTTTGTTTATTATCCATTGCTCATACATCTATTTGCAAAGCGTATTACCATAAAACAATTTCTGAAAGGTATACGAGAAGCACAGATTACGGCTTTTAGTACGAGCAGCAGTATGGCAACACTTCCAGTTACTATGGACTGTGTAAACGACAACCTAAAAGTTCCCAAGCCTATCTCAAGTTTTGTGCTGCCCATCGGAGCTACAGTAAATATGGATGGTACGAGCACTTATCAGGCTGTAGCGGTAGTTGCTATGGCCCAGTTTCATATGATTGATTTGGATTTTACGCAGCAAATGGTCATTGTACTTACAGCTACTTTAGCAAGTATAGGAGCAGCAGCCGTACCCAGTGCCGGTCTGGTTCTTATGATAGTGGTACTAGAGAGTGTAGGGTTAAATCCTGCATGGATTGCCATCATATTGCCTGTTGACAGAATTCTAGACATGTGCCGTACAGTGGTAAATGTAACAGGGGATGCAGCGGTATCTAGTATAGTAGCAAGCACAGAAAAACTAGAAGAAAAGTAGTATGTCAATAAACATTACTTTAATATGTCATGCTTTTACAAACAGTTAATGGAAGGTAATCGTTGCATTGGTAGTCTAAGAATAAGAATGAGAAAATTAATATATACAGTTTTAAGCCTTTTTGTGGCACAAGCAGTAACTGCACAGTGTGGCACAGATCAATACAATCAAGAACTTATAAACCAAGAAACAGGTAGAACAGATGTAAGCTACTTTGATAAGATAGAGGGCGAGCGTAACTTTGATTATGAAACGAGTGTAAATGCCAAGTCAAAGAAAGCTACTCGCATCATACCCGTTGTATTTCATGTTATACACGGCTATGGCGAGGAAAACATAAGCAAAGCCCAAATAGAAGATCAAATTCGTGTTATCAATGAAGATTTTCAACGTAGGAATGCAGATGCTTCCAATACGAGAAGTCAATTTCGAGCTAGAGCGGCAGATTTTGAAATAGAGTTTAAGCTTGCTAGAAAAGCACCAGATGGTTCATGCACAGAAGGAATTACACGTACGTATGATCCTATCAATATGTTTGACGATAGAGATACACGCGCAGAGGAGGCAAAAACTGCAGTAACTCCTTGGGATAGAAGTAAATATTTGAACATTTGGGTAGTAAAAGAGATATTGAGCTCCACTGAAGGCACTATATTGGGATACGCACAGTTCCCTGGTAGAGATGCTAGTACGGATGGTATTGTCTTGATACACGATAGAGTAGGGACTATCGGTACGGCAAATGTAGGAGATAAAGGTCGCACACTCACTCATGAGATAGGCCATTGGTTAGGTTTATACCACACATTTCAAGGAGGATGCACTCAAGGTGACAGAGTTTCTGACACACCACCAGTAGACGAACCCTCGTATGGATGTACGGCATCTCAAAACCCCAATACATGCTCCAATGACAGTGAGGTCGATATGGTAGAAAACTATATGGACTATTCTAACGGAGGGTGTATGAATGCATTTACAGACGGACAGTTGGCTCGTGTTGATGGCTACCTGAATAGCTCCTCGAATAGAGGGTCAAACATATCTGCTGCTTCACTATTGGCTACTGGAGTGAATACAACTCCAAGTTGTGGTCCCATTGCAGATTTTTGGTATGCATCTGAAAGTCTTACTATTTGTGAAGGCCAGTCTATTGACTTTGCAGGCTTAAGCTATAACGGAACAGTTACTACACGCACATGGAGTTTCGAAGGAGGAACACCAGCAACTAGTTCCTTAAAAAACCCAACTATTGTTTATAACACACAAGGGGTATATAAAGTAGAACTGGAAGTAGGGAACACTGAGGGCACAGATAAGCTTACTCGCACCTTATTCATAAATGTAACACCTGGTGTAGCATCGCTCAAAGCTCCAGGAGCTCAAGATTTTGAAAATACCAGCACGACCACAAAGTGGCTATTAGAGGCCCTAGATGGAAAAGGATGGATGATTAACACTTCTACTGGGTTTTCGGGCAAGAATAGTCTGCAAGCTTTTATAGATGAAGAGACAGCAGCAGGATTTCGCGTTTCTGCTATTTCTGAGCCAGTAGATATTGCCAACTATGAGGGGCAGTTAAATCTTCATTTTAAATATGCGTATGCACGACGTGTGTCTACATCTTCTGAAAGACTTCTGGTACTTGGGTCTAATAATTGTGGTTCGTCATGGGATATACTCAAAGTTTACCTTAATGCAAACTTGGAGACATCTTCTGTTTCTCCAGACTGGGCTCCTTCTTCAGCTGCAGATTGGGGTAGGGCCGAAATAGATGTATCTCGATATGCGGGTTCTCAAAACCTGTATATACGCTTTGATGTAGTGGGACAACAGGGTAACTCAATTTACGTGGATGATATTAATATAGGCTCATCCGCCCTGAGTGTAAGTAAGCACAATAGTGAACTAAATTTATTCTTGGTTCCTAATCCTGCTCAGAACCAAGTGGCTATCAGATCAACCAATTTGAAAGGAAAGATACGTGTTTCTATTGTTGATATCGCAGGGCGGTTACTTTTGCAGCAAAATTTAGAACCTAACATTTCTATGATCAATACATCAGAATTAACCAACGGAGTGTATACAGTTATTGTAGAAGTAGATAATGCCAGTTGGTCTAAAAAATTAATCATCAGTAAGTAATGTCAAAAAACCTAGTAATAGTCGAGTCACCCGCAAAGGCCAAAACCATAGAGAAATATCTTGGTAAGGATTTTACAGTAAAATCAAGTTTCGGACACATTCGAGATTTGGCAAAAGGTGATGGAGCCATTGATATAGAGAAAGGATATTTACCCAATTACGTGGTATCTCCAGACAAAAAGAAAATTGTCGCTGAACTAAAAAAACTAGCTAAAGGTGCCGATATGGTATGGTTAGCATCGGATGAGGACCGTGAGGGAGAGGCTATTTCTTGGCACTTGTCTGAAGTTCTTGGTCTTAAACCAAGCAATACAAAACGTATAGTATTCCATGAGATTACCAAAACAGCTATACTACATGCGATAGAAAACCCACGTGATATAGACCAACATTTGGTAAATGCACAGCAAGCACGTAGAGTTTTAGATAGGTTAGTAGGTTTTCAATTGTCTCCTGTATTATGGAGAAAAGTAAAGCCAAGCCTTAGTGCGGGTCGTGTGCAGAGTGTGGCAGTGCGTCTTATTGTAGAACGAGAAAAAGAAATTCAGGCATTTACAACTAGTGCATCTTTCAAAATACAAGGCCAGTTTGAAGCGAGTAATAAGACAATTACTGCTGATGTAAGCAAACGTCCAAAAAGTGTAGAAGAAGCCAATGCCTTTTTAGAAAGTTGCAATGGAGCAGCGTTTAGTGTAGGCGAAATCACGGTTAAGCCAGCAAAGCGTAGCCCTGCAGCACCGTTTACTACGTCTACTCTACAGCAAGAAGCAAGTAGAAAGCTTGGTTATAATGTGAGTAAAACGATGATGCTTGCACAGCGATTGTACGAGAACGGACACATTACCTACATGAGAACTGATTCTGTAAACTTGTCTGAGTTTGCTAGAAATGGAGCTAAAGATACAATAACAAATGAGTACGGTACAGCGTATTCTAAACCAAGAAAATACAGCACCAAAGATAATAACGCACAAGAAGCTCACGAGGCTATACGTCCTACCAGTTTTGATGTAAACCAGGCTGGTGATGATGATGGACAACAAAGATTGTATCAACTCATCTGGAAACGTGCTATTGCCTCACAAATGAGTGAAGCTCAGTTAGAACGTACCACTATAGATATCGTTAACGATAAAAATAGCGATGTGTTCAAGGCAAAAGGTGAGGTTATAAAATTTGATGGATTCCTAAAAGTATACCTTGAAGGAACTGATGACGAAGACGAAGAAGAGGATAGCGGATTGCTACCTAAGGTATCTGAAGGTCAGAGCCTAGGGATGCTTGATATACGAGCAACACAGCGATACACTAGACCACCAGCACGATTTACAGAGGCTAGTTTAGTAAAACGACTCGAAGAGCTGGGTATAGGAAGACCAAGTACGTATGCACCTACGATTAGTACGGTACAAAAACGTGGTTATGTTGTGAAAGATGAGATTGAAGGTAAAAGCCGTGAATTTCAAAACTTAGTACTAAAGAATAACAAAATTACCAGAGAGACACTAAGTGAAAACTATGGGGCAGATAGAAATAAAATGCACCCAAGCGATATTGGTAAGGTTGTAACAGACTTTTTGATAGAGCACTTTGGTAAGGTAATGGACTATGGTTTTACCGCTTCAGTAGAAAAAGAGTTTGATGAAATAGCTGAAGGAATGAAAAATTGGTCAGAAATGATTGATGGTTTCTACAAGCCTTTTCATAAAAATGTAGAGAAAACCTTAGAAACGGCGGAGCGAGCTACCGGTGAGCGTAAGCTAGGAGATGATCCTAAGAGTGGAAAACCCATTATTGCTCGTATAGGTAGATTTGGGCCTATGGTGCAAATCGGCGAACAAGATGATGAGGAAAAACCGCGATTTGCAAGCCTTAGCAAAGGACAAAATATAGATAGCATAACCTTAGATGAGGCACTAGACTTGTTCAAGATGCCACGTGTACTTGGAGAGTTTGAAGAGAAGCCTGTAAAAGCAAACATTGGACGTTTTGGTCCATATATTCAACATGACAAGTTGTTTGCCTCTATTCCCAAAGAAGAGGATGTGATGGATATAGAGCTAGACAGAGCTATAGAGCTTGTGCTTGCCAAACGTAAAGCAGATGCTGAGCGACTTATAAAAGAATTTGACGAAGATCCTACTACACAAATATTGAACGGTAGATGGGGACCGTTCATAAAGAGTGGTAAGAAAAACTTTAAGTTACCGAAAGACTTGGAAGATCCGTCTAAGCTGACACTTGAAGAAGTGAAGCATATCATGGAAAATCAACCTGCAAAAGGAAGAGCAAAAGCGAAGCCTAAGGCGGCAGCAAAAGCGAAGCCTAAAAAGGCGGCTAAAAAATAGTACAGTCTTTTCGTATGACTGTTAGCCATTACTGAACGGTTATCTATCTTTGGTCGCTTCAATGGGAGAGATCAATAAAAAAGAACTGGATAGTATGCTGTATCTGCTAGATGATACGGATGATCGAGTAGTCGAGCATATTGAATCTCAAATTATGGAGTTAGGTGTATCTGCCATTCCTTTGATAGAAGCGAGATGCATACTAGAAGAAAACCCAAATAGATTGGATAGAATGCTCTTTTTGATTAAGAGTATACAAGAACAAACCCTTGCTGAAGAACTAAAGCAATGGATGAAAACAGAAGAGCAGGACTTACTGGATGGATTACTTATTATTAATAAACTAAAAGACTCGTCCGTTTCACGCCAATTAATAGATATACAGCTCGATAAAATAAAATTAGATGCTTGGTTAGAACTAAACTATGATCTTACCTCTTTCGAAAAAGTTAAAATACTGAATCATATCTTCTTTGATGTACACAAGTTTAAGGGGGATACAGAAGCTTATCACCACAGTGACAATTCTTTTATAAGTTCGGTATTAGAACGCAAAACGGGTAACCCCATCTCTTTGGCTATTATCTATTCACTGGTAGCTCAGCGACTCAATATTCCCGTATACGGAGTCAATTTGCCACAGCATTTTATCTTGGGATATGTAAAGGATTTTGATTGGCCACCGCTGCTCATGTTCAACGACCCATCGGCTAGCAGCAATGAGCAAGGCGGCGATATTTTATTTTATATAAACCCTTTTAATAGTGGATTGATATTCAATCACGATAATATTCATAAGTTTCTCAAACAACTCAAGCTAGAGCCCAAAGAAGACTATTTCAAGGCGTGCAGCAACACAGACATCTTGCTACGGGTATTGCGTAATCTAGAGGTGTCGTATGCTAAAGAGAATAAGTCGAACAAGCTAGCACAAGTAAAAATGCTTATTGGAGCTCTATTGGCCGAGGATTAGTCACCTGTACGGTGTATTCCCTTTTTATTCCATCTTTCGATTCATTCAGAACGGTAAAATGGTTATCGTTTTTAGGATATTCTGATGTTCCTTCTATGGTGAATACTTTTCCCTCCATAAGACCTAGATCTATTCGTTTGCCCATGGTCCTCAGCTCACCTAATGTTGTATAAAAGGTATCCCTCGGGTAGATCTCCGTTAGCAATAGCGAATGCCGATACTCTTGGCATGCGTTAGCCTGAAAGCAAGCGTACTCCTTCGTTGAAGAATAATACGTCTGTATGTGGTTAGGTGCAATATAGCTCGTGGTATCCGAGTGTATAGCGTGTATTGTTCGTGCATATAGGCCAGCTCTTACTCCTAGAAATGCCAGGCACAACAATGCGATTTTAGTAGTGTGGGCTGATAGGTTAATGTCTTGTAAAGCAATGAGCAAATAGGCAGTAACAAGTGGGTAACAGGCAATGAAGTAGTGCGAGTTTGGGCTTTTGAGTAAAAATACAAAGAGTACAAGGTAGCTTATCAGGATATAAGAAATCACTTTGATGCGTTTACGCTGATAGAGTGCTATCGCAAAACCAGTGACTAATGAAACAATGAGGATTTTGTTTACGTTAACGATTTTTAAGATATTTTCACTCATCTGACTGAAGTTGTAAAAACCGCTGTCTCCAGCTCCATAGGCACCACTATGTGTTGCTGTATTTGCAATAAAATGTACAAACTGAGTTAATTCAAATCTCCAAAAATAGAGTACAACACTGCCTAGAACTAACGCAATGGGCAATGTTCTAGTGAGGTGTTTTATAGACCAACAGGCAAGTATAAGAGGAAGGATAAATGGAGCAAATGTAATCTTGGATAAGACGCCAATAAAAGCACAAAGCAATACCTCAAGTGAAGATATGTCTTTTTTGAGAACAAATGTTTTGACCAAAATAGTCCCCAGTAGACAAGAAGCAATGAGTAAATAAGGCTCCGGTTTATTTGCAAATACATTTAGAACCGTGATAAAACTAAAAAACATACCTAGACTAGAGATTAGAAAGACCTCAATCCGCTTAGAGGCATCAAAACAAGTTTTAAGAAACCGATAAAAGCTTAGAATTACGAAGCCAAATACGCCAAATGAAATAATATTCAAATACGTTTCACTATGCAAAATAACATCTCTTGTGATGGTTGTGTCCACAAACCATGATCGGATAGTGTACGTTATGCCTATGCATATAGCATTTACAAGTTTTGTTACAATAGCAGGTTGGTCATTTATACTTGCCGTATGAAAAGACAGGTAGTCTAGCCCAGCAAATAGGTAGGTGTAGTTCACATCACCATTTTGGTGCATCCAGTGTGGTCCGCTCAGTAGGAACAAGCAAATGCAAGCAATGGTATAAAATCCAGTAAGAAATAGAGGTAGCCTTTTGCGTAAAGTGGTATTGTGTTTTCTTACGGACATATTTTTGACTACCAACCCAGCACTTTAGCAAATATAAGAGGAGCTACAATAGTAGCGTCACTTTCTATAATGTACTTGGGCGTATCTACGGCCAGCTTTCCCCATGTTATTTTCTCATTGGGCACAGCACCAGAGTAGGAGCCATAGCTGGTAGTGCTATCGCTTATCTGACAGAAATAACTCCATAGCGGTGTGCTTCGCTCTAAATCTTGCTCCAGCATAGGAACTACACAGATAGGAAAGTCACCGGCTATGCCTCCACCTATTTGAAAGAATCCTAGACCTTTGTCTTTGGTGTATGCGGTGTACCAATCTGCTAGGAAAGTCATGTATTCTATCCCGCTCTTCATTGTACTAGGTTTCAAATTGCCTGTAATACAGTTACTTGCAAAAATATTCCCTAGTGTACTGTCTTCCCATCCTGGAACTACCATAGGTAGGTTTTTTTCAGCAGCAGCCAGCACCCAAGAGTCTTTAGGGTCAATTTGATAATGCTCTTCTAAGCATCCGTCTAATAGCATTTGATAGATGTACTCGTGTGGCAGGTAGCGTTGGTCTTTTGCCTCTGCATCTTTCCAAAACCCTTCTATGTTTCCTTGTATTCTTCTGAAAGCCTCTTCCTCTGGAATACATGTGTCTGTAACTCTATTCAGGTTCCTATCCAATAATTGTTGCTCTTGCTCCGGAGTCAGATCCCTATAGTTGGGTATTCGTTCGTAGTGGTCATGTGCAACTAGGTTCATCACGTCCTCTTCCAAATTAGCACCTGTGCAGCTTATGATGTGTATTTTATCTTCACGTATCATCTGAGCCAATATCTTCCCGATTTCTGCCGTGCTCATGGCACCTGCTAAGGTTACCATCATCTTATTGCCTTTGGCAAGCTGATTGGTGTACTCATTTGCTGCGTCTACGACGGTTGCAGCATTAAAATGAAGGAAGTATTTATCAATAAAATTTGAAATTGGTTTGGTCATTGTTTACTCGTGTTTCAGGTTGTTTTTAGATTGATTTAGTACCCTAGAATAGTGAGCATGCTTTCGGATGATTGCTCATCAGACCACAAAGTATAGGTTAGCTCTCCATTTTGATCTCTATCAATTATTACTTTTTTAGGCTCAGGTATGAGGCAATGTTTTACTCCACCGCTACCGCTCAAAATCTCTTGATATGCTCCTGTGTTAAAGAATCCTAGGTAGAGTGGCTTTTCACTGTCAAACTTTGGAAGATAGATAGCATTTACGTGTTGTTCGCTATTGTAGTAGTCATCACTATCGCATGTTAACCCCCCAAGCAATACACGCTCGTATTCGTGATTCCATCGATTAAGTGGCAATAGAATAAATCGTTCGTTGATAGCCCAGGCATCGGGTAATGTAGTCATGAATGAGCTATCTATCATATTCCAGCGTTCCCTGTCATTCTGCTTTTTTTGCCCCAAAACTTTATAGATAGTTCCGCCACTCTCTCCTACAGTATAGCTGCCAAACTCGGTGAATAGGTTAGGTTGGCTAATTTCTGCATCGATGCATTTAGACTGTACTTGTTGTACTATTTCATCTACCATATAAGCGTAGTCATAGGTAATACTAAGGTTACGCTTAATAGGGAAGCCTCCACCTATATTTAGATGCTCAAGATATGGAGTGCTAGCAGCAAGCTCTGTGTATACGTTGAGGCACTTATTGAGTTCATTCCAATAATATGAAGTGTCTGCTATCCCAGTATTTATAAAAAAGTGAAGCATAGTTAGCCTTACGTTGGACAATGGCTTTATTTTTTCTTCGTAGAATGGAACGATAAATTGGTAGCCGATGCCAAGTCTACTTGTCCAAAACTCAAACTTTGGTTCTTCCTCGGAAGCAATGCGTATACCTACATTTATGTTTTTTGCTGTTTCGTTAGCAAATTGGTCTATCTCTTCTGTACTGTCCAAGATGATATGAAGGTTCTCAAAGCCAAGTTCTATGAGTTCTAAAATATTTTTTACGTAAGCGTCTGTCTTGTATCCATTGCAAATGATGAAGCCTTGCTTATCCAGTTTCCCACTTGAATGCAGCGATTTTATAATGTCTAAGTCAAAGGCAGAAGAGGTCTCAATATGCACATCGTTCTTTAGTGCCTCTTCTAAGATGTATTTGAAATGAGAGCTTTTAGTACAATAACAATAGTGGTATTTGCCAGCATAATTATGCTTTGAAAAAGCATCTGAAAACCACGATTTAACCTTCTGTATATTTTCAGATATCTTTGGTAAATAGCTGAATCTGAGTGGAGATCCAAATTTTTGGACGAGGTCCATCATGGGAATATCTCTATACCGCAATTCTCCTCCATTGGTTGTGTCAAACTCCTCAGTAGGAAATTGAAAAGTTTGGTCGATTAGGTCCGAATATTTATTTTTCAAGATATTAAACTGTCTTGCAAAATAAATCATAATAATCCGTTACCTAATAATCAATTAAACGTCTAAAGAGTGATAATCGATTAGCAGGAAATAATTGACTTCGATACCTTATTTGTATGTAGATAAATTGGCGTGTCACAAAGCCACTGAAGTTGTGCTTTTAGAGACCTACTCTTAATCCCCCCTTTAGTAGTGCTTTTTAACTTAAAAAATTGGAGAATAGTCTCTGTATATATGAAGACAAAATAGGAGATAAATGGCAACCAATCATGTTATGAGAATAGGCTACGGATGGTATCTAAGTCAATGAATTTTTCTGTATTTCACAAGCAGTTATTTATGACGAAACATTTTTGATAAAAATAGTGTTTACAGTGATGTGGTTTGTAGTCTACTTACCACTGATTTAAGTACCTTCGCCACCTTATTACAATTTCAATTATCAACGAGCAAGATTCCATAAAAATAGTAGGTGCCAGAGAGCACAATCTAAAGAATATAGACCTGGAAATACCCCGACATAAATTGGTGGTATTCACTGGTTTGAGTGGTAGTGGTAAGTCGAGTTTAGCATTTGATACCATTTTTGCAGAAGGCCAAAGAAGGTACATGGA
>CAWVTO010000038.1:0-12915 GCA_963932895.1 uncultured bacterium | reverse complement strand
ATGGCTCCCCAGGTTTCGAAAAATAGAACACTCCCAAAAACGATACGCCAAAGTACGATGGGTGTGTTGTCAATGGGTTTAAATAGGTAAGTACTCAGTTTCACAACGGGCAATATACCTAAAGATCAGCGGGAGCAAAGCCTACCAATCCCTGTGTCTTTAAGCCCAGGGGATGCTGTTCGGCAGCTTGTGCGGCAAATCTTCTTGCTTTGTCTACATTGCCTTTTCGTACTTGGTTAATGGCTAGGTTATGCAAGAGCATGGCTTTTTTACGGCGTTTTTCTTCATATTGAAGGCCGTTGGTCCATATCTTCTTGGCTTCTTTCCAGTTTTTTCCACGCACGGCGAGTATCCCATTTTGAAGAGCTTCGTTGCCATTACTATAGAGCGGTACAGTTCTTCTATTTACGGTTGGCGATATACGTGCAGCATACCTGCGTCCGTATTTGCTGCCCTTACTTTGGAGCTCACGACGATAGTTTACCTTAAGCAGCTCTGTAGCACGCACTCTAGTGCGGGCTTCAGATTCATAAAAATAATTGTCTTTTTCTTCCCATGTATCTATTACTTCACCTGTTTCAGTATTGTATAGCTTCCATCCGAGAGATACATTAATGGTACGTTTCCCGATGTAAAAATCTACTTCACGGTAGGTACTATTTCCCAAGTTTTCGCGGCGTATGTCTATAGTGTAGGTGTCTTCTATGCGTTGCCCAAATTTTTCCAATGAGATAACTAGGTCTGACCCTGTTGCTACTTGTTTCAGGTCTGATGTACTGAGCGGTGTAGGAAAGGTGCTATTGGCATTTTGCTTAAAGGCATTGGATTGGCTCAATATACGTAGATAGCCTTGGTTTTGAATACTGCTTTGGCACGTACTAAAAGCAGCATTAAGCAAATTTGGATTATTCGGATTTAGTACGGTAGTGCTTTTATTGTACGGGTATGCGAGTTGCACTCTATTGAGCACGGTGACCTTTCTTGCTCCTTCAGGAAGAGTTACCGTGGCTTGAGATACGCCGGTTACATAGCTTACTTGTTGTGTGCTCGCACATGCAGAAAGGAGTGTAAGTAAAATGATCAGTTGCTTTTTCATTGTAGGAGTACAAAGAAAAAGAAAAGAGATGGGAAATAATCAGGAGTGTTAGATTTACTTCATTCCTTTGAGTTTGGTTTCAAGCTCATTCATTTCATCTCGGAGTCGTGCAGCTTCTATGAAATCCATATCCTTGGCAGCACGCAGCATTTGAGCCTTTGTGCTTTCTATGGCTTTTTTCACCCCATCTTTGCTCATATACTGCATCACAGGATCTGCAGCTATACTCATTGGGCTTTCTCTTCTTTCGTAGGGGCTGGTTACTCGCTCTAGGGCAGACTTATCTTTCTTTTCAAAGACAGATTCTTTACTTCTAATAATGGTTTCGGGATTGATACCGTTCTCCTCATTGTGTTTCATCTGTACAAGTCTGCGTCGTTCGGTTTCGTCTATCGTTTTACGCATACTCTCAGTGATTTTATCTGCGTACATGATCACCTTTCCGTTCACATTACGTGCGGCACGTCCTACGGTTTGCACGAGACTTCTTTCACTTCGCAAAAATCCTTCCTTATCGGCATCGAGTATGGCTACCAGACTCACCTCTGGTAAGTCTAGCCCTTCTCTTAGTAGGTTAACACCAATCAATACATCAATGTCTCCAGCTCGCAGTCTATCGAGTATCTCTACACGGTCCATAGTCTTCACTTCGGAGTGTATGTAGGTTGCAGCGATGCCAAGGTTTCGTATGTACTTATCCAGTTCTTCTGCCATACGTTTTGTTAGCGTAGTCACCAGAACACGGTCACCCATTTTAATACGTTCATCTATTTGCTCCAGCAAATCATCCACCTGATTGGTAATGGGTCGCACTTCTATAACAGGATCTAAGAGACCTGTAGGACGAATTACTTGTTCTACGATTACGCCTTCACTATCGGCTATTTCGTAATCTGCAGGTGTGGCACTTACATATACCACTTGGTTGGTCACTTCCTTGAATTCTTCAAATTTGAGAGGTCTGTTATCTAATGCAGCTGGCAATCTAAAACCGTAGTCTACCAAGTTTATTTTTCTCGCTCTATCTCCTCCGTACATTGCTCTTACTTGTGGTAAGGTTACGTGGCTCTCATCTACTATCATTAGATAGTCGTCTGGGAAGTAATCTATTAAGCAGAAAGGTCTTTGGCCAGGCTCACGACCGTCCATATACCTACTGTAGTTTTCTATACCACTGCAGTAGCCGAGTTCTCGCATCATCTCCATGTCAAACTCGGTACGCTCTTGCAGTCGCTTAGCCTCTAGTGGTTTACCAATGCTTTGGAAATACTCTACTTGTGTCACCATATCATCTTGTATATGAGTAATCGCATTGTTCAGTCTATCTTTGGGTGTTATGAAGAGTTGAGCAGGGAAAATGGCTGCATCTGGCAGTACTTCTATGCGTTGACCCGTCATGGGGTCTATGGTTTCTATATCTTCTATTTCATTGCCAAAAAAACCAATGCGTAGAGCGATATCGTCATATGCCAAGTAGACATCTACTGTATCTCCTTTCACGCGGAAAGTACCCCGTTTGAAATCGGCAGTGGTACGGGAATACAAACTCCCTACTAGTGCTTGCAAAAGGGTATTCCTTGCTATTTTTTGTCCGCGGCTTACGCGAATAATACTGTCTTCGTAGTCATTGGGATTACCCGCACCGTATATGCAACTAACCGATGCCACAACAATTATATCTCTTCTGCCACTCTGTAGTGCAGACGAGGTTTTTAATCGCATTTTCTCTATCTCCTCATTTATGTTGAGGTCTTTTTCTATGTAGGTGTTTGAGGTTGGGATAAATGCCTCTGGCTGATAGTAGTCGTAATAGGATACAAAGTATTGTACTGAATTCTCTGGAAAAAAATGCTTGAACTCGCCATAGAGTTGAGCTACCAACGTCTTGTTATGACTTACTATCAAAGTAGGCTTCTGTGTTTGTTGTATCACATTGGCCATGGTAAATGTCTTTCCAGATCCAGTTACACCTAGCAGTGTCTGTGCAGGCAAACCATCATTTACCCCTTGCACCAGTTTCTCTATAGCTTGCGGTTGATCTCCGGTAGGTTCAAAGGGTGATTTTAGGTTGAAAGACATGGTTGCAAAGGTAGTCTATACTAGATGTGTGAACAGAGGATAATCGTTTTATCTGACGGGTAAAATGTAAGGTGCTATTTTCAATAAGAGAGGATAGCAATATGTAACTGATTGGCTCAAAAAAAGTCCTTCAAACTACCTGCATCTCCAAGCTTGTAACCCCTCTCCGTAAGTATGGCTTTGCCACATTCTAGGTTGAGGTCGTGCTCAAAAAACAGGGTGTAATCTTCGGCTACTGCTTCTTTTAGGAATGCTGCTCGTTCTCGCATGGTATCCAACGGGCGTATGTCGTACCCCATCACATAATTGGGCCGTATGTGTCCTGCACTTGGTATCATATCTGCCATAAATACAAGTGTTTTACCATTTGCATCTATCTTAGGACAAAACATAGATTCGGTATGTCCTTGTGCTAGTATTCCTGAGATGTTTTCAGATATTCTAAGGTCTTCTCCTATGAAATGAAGATGTCCCATTTCTTGAATAGGCAGCATGTTCTCTGTTAAGAATGATGCTTTTTCTCGCGGGTTTGGCTGTATGGCATGTTCCCAGTGCTCGGGATGCACCCAGTATTTTGCGTTCGGGAAAGTGAGCTCGTAGGCGTCTTTCGTTGTGTTCCATTTTACCCCACCACCACAATGGTCAAAGTGCAAATGTGTGAGGACCACGTCTGTAATATCATTGAAATCTACACCGACATCATTCAGTGATTTTTGTAAGGAGTGTATACCATTGAGGTAGTAGTACCCAAAGAATTTATCACTTTGTTTTTCGCCCATACCTGTATCTATGAGTATAAGCCTGTCGCCATCTTCTACGAGCAAGCACCTCATAGCCCAGTTGCACATATTCTGCTCGTCTGCTGGGTTTATGCGTTGCCAGATGCTCTTTGGTACAGTGCCAAACATAGCACCTCCGTCAAGCATAAAGTTCCCTGTATGTATCGTTTGTATTCTCATTAATAATTAAAATGTTTGTTTGATAAATTTAGAAATTTTGAAGACTCCTCGTGATTGTATCACCATGATATAAATCCCCGTTCCCAGGTTGGTAAAAAAGATGCTTTGCGGTGGGGTTTGAAAATCTTGAATATTATTGAGCAGCTGAAAATAGACTGCATTGCCGTAGATGTCATATATCTGCATGGAGGCTGGGGCTACTTCTTGGGAGGCAAACTGCATACTGAAATTCATTCGGTCTACCACAGGATTTGGGTAGAAGTGATAAAAGAAGAAGTTATTTCTGCAAACACCATTTTGGTCTGCAGAGGTATAATTTACGCCACCTATGTTGGTCATTTCGCACCCGTTACGGTAGGTTACATTATTGCAGCCACACACCGGGTCAAAAGTGGGGTCATTGCATTGGTAGTATGGGTTTATCCTATTGGAATCTACACAATCATTGAATTGGGCATGGGCAAAAAGTGGAATGTAACTTATTAGTATGATTAAGACTCTTAACATAAATGTACTGGTCAAAAGTAGTAAGAATGAATGATAAAAAATGCTGAAGACCCAACCATAATTACATTATGACTGTATATAGAATCCAATAAACTCAAAATAACACTAATCGAGATTTAATTTTTGGTTAAAAAGGCACGCTCCAGGGCATGCCTTTTCATTGAGATGAGAAGTATGCGAGTTCAGTAGTTCTAATTTACAGTAAGCATCTTTAACTTCACGTGCCTAATATTCCAACGGATACCTCCAAAGATCCATCGTTGGGGTACATTGGCTCCAAGTATTTCTTGGTATTGGGTGTTTAGTATATTGCGTACATCGATATATACAGATACAGGAAAGCCTTTTGCGGTGTAGCTTAGTTTGGCATTTAGTAACGTATAGTTGGGTTGTATTTCACCATTGATTGATGCTATAGCATCTGCATTTCTAGTAATGTATGCACCTCCTATATTCAGTCCGAAGCCATCGTACGTTAGATTCATACTACCATTGAGGTTATGCACTGGGTGATTGGCTATGTACTTGCTTACTATACTATCTGGGGCAGTAGTGTTAATGTACGTATAGTTTACAGCAGCAGATAGTGCCCCGTGTCTATGCTCGTATTTATATTTTACTCCAAACTCGTTTCCCCAAGTGAAAGACTCTTTTATGTTTTGGGCATAAAAATAGTCTGTGTTATCTCTCAGGTTTATGAGGTTATTAATGTCAGTAGAGTTGGTAAGTGTGTAGTCTATTAGATTGGATGATTGGCGAGCAAAAACGGTATTGGTGATTTGTAGGCGGTTAGAAATAAAGGCATCTATGCCTATATCAAAAGTATATGCAGACTCTGCTGCTAGGTCTGGATTTCCAATGCTGAAACCAGCTGGAGTATTTTTACGCAGGTAAAAATTATACTGCTCTGTAAAATCTGCTTGTCGAATAGATCTTCCAGCAGAGGAGCGTAGCACATAGTGTTTCGTTCTATAGGCTACGTTGAGCTGCGGTACTAGTTGAGCTCCTATTTTATCTGAAAATTCACCTCGCAAACCACCGTTTAGACTCCAGTTATGTATTCGCTTGTGTGCGAGTAAAAAAATGCCATTAGACATCAGGTTATGATCTCCTCGGTCTGTACTTACTATATCTTGCCAATCGGTCTGTAGACCATAGCTTAAGTTAATTCCATTGATTTTTCGCTGTTGAGACAACGTAGCATTTAACCTTTGTGTAGTATGAAAATTATTGGGGAAAAGAGCATTAAAAGTGAAGCTGTCTGTCGTATTTCTATAGCTAGCACTAAGCTCCGTAGTACTTACTTCATTGTCATATATGGCCGAGGCCTGTGTCCAATAGGAATTAACCAATTCGCTACTCTCATCATATTTATTGGCCGTATAAAAGTACTTTGTGCCAAAGTTACGAGTATCAAAACCTGCTCTTCCGTATAGTTTTAGTCGCTTGCCTCTGTAGGCAGCAGCTCCGGTATAGGTTTTTAGGTCAAAGTAGTTGTTGTACAAACTATCTCCCAACCCAAATCGGGTAAAATTTGGATTTACATACTCCTCGCCTGTAGACCTTGCTGATTTCATGGCGGCAGAGAAGCCAAATTTCTTGCGTTGTTGGTGCAGACCTACATCTGTAAGCGTAAGATTGTGATCTCCGTAAGCAATACTTCCATTAATGTCAGAATATTCCTCATCATTGAATAGAGCAGAGTAAGTTTTCGTTTTGATATGGATAATACCGCCCACTGCATCTGCACCATAACTTGCAGCAGCAGAACCTCGTACTACTTCTATGTGGTGTATTTCGCTGAGAGGTATGGGAATATTGCTATTAAAATGAGCGGTAAGCGGATCATTAATTCGTTGGTTATCTACCAGCACCAAAACTTGAGAGAAAGTGCTTCCTCGTATTCCTATGTCAGACTGTACGCCAAATCCGCCACGGGAGTTCAGGTTAATGCCGCCAACATATTGAAGGAGTTCGTCCACAGTTGTAACCGGTAATAGTTGTATTTCTTGCTGAGACAGGATGGAAATACTCTTTCCGCTTTCGTGCAATTTTACAGGCAGTCTAGTGGCAGATACTTTTATAGAATCCAGCGGTTGTTGTGCCAAAAGAGAGAAAGTAAACAGGGTAGAGCAAATAATGAATAAGGTACGCATTGATGTCATGTATTATTAGTACAATGATAATGGGATTTTTGTAGAAGTAAATAGCAAATAGTTTGGGTGAGTAGGTGTTGAGATGAAGCTTGATGTGCTCTAAGACAATCGTCTTTTTATTGATACTTACTACATTGACTTCTTGCCGCTTGTCAAGTATGTACGGTCAATGCAAATAAACTTTATACGCTAATGATATATTTGTAATAGATTAATTGTGAAACACTAAATGACTGAAATCAGAAATAACTGGACTTTGGGGGAGATAAGAGAAGTATATAATAAGCCCCTTTTAGAGTTGGTATACGAAGCCGCAACTGTACACCGCGAATACCACGATCCAAGTGCTGTTCAAATAAGCAGTTTATTATCTATTAAAACGGGAGGATGTAAGGAGGATTGTTCTTACTGTCCTCAAGCAGCTAGATACCATACCGATATAGAGGTACATAAGACAATGGAGCTGGAAGATGTATTGACTAAAGCCCAAGCAGCTAAAGCCTCGGGAGCTAATAGAATGTGCTTAGGAGCAGCTTGGAGAGAGGTACGGGACAATAGCGACTTTGATAAAGTCTTGGAAATGGTTAAAGGAATCAACGAGATGGAGATGGAAGTCTGTTGTACTCTAGGTATGTTGACGCAGGAGCAAGCAGATAGATTATCAAAGGCTGGAGTATATGCGTATAATCATAATATAGATACATCCGAAGACTACTATGAAGAAGTGATTTCTACGCGTACGTATGATGATCGGCTAAATACTTTGAAAAGTGTTCGTAAGGCAAAAATGACTATTTGTTCAGGAGGAATAATTGGGATGGGAGAATCTATCGACGATCGATTAAAAATGTTAATTACGTTGTCAAATATTGCTCCTCACCCAGAATCTGTGCCAATAAATACATTGGTGCCAGTGAAAGGGACTCCCCTAGAAGATCAAGGAGCGGTACCTTTTGAAGATTTGTTGAGGATGATTGCAACTGCTCGAATTACCATGCCTAAGTCAATGGTGAGACTATCTGCAGGTAGATTGGAGAGATCGAAATTTGAACAAGGATTTTGTTTTATGGCAGGAGCAAATTCTATTTTTGCTGGAGATAAATTATTGACTACTCCAAATCCGGAGTTCAATCATGACCTGGAAATGTTTGATTTCTTTGGATTAAAGCCCATGGAATCTATTCATGAACGCAATAAAGCAGCTACCGAAATAGCTTAACCTTGAATTATTTAGGGAGTAAGTTAGAGAAGATTAAACAAGAAGGTCTAAATAGGAGTTTATCTATTCACTCAGATGAAGTGGACTTTAGCTCGAATGATTATTTAGGAATATCGTCATCCTCTGAGTTTAACACTTTATTCATAGATAAAATACAGCGTATTCATAAGGTAGGCTCTACAGGTTCTAGGCTTTTGACAGGAAATAATAAGGAGATTCAAGATCTAGAAAATCAAATTTCTCGTTTTCATGATGCACAGTCAACGCTCGTTTTTTCATCGGGATATCAGGCTAATTTAGGACTCATATCAGCTGTTGCAGATAGAGGAGATACTATAATTCGGGATGAGTATTGCCATGCAAGCATACTAGATGCCATACGTTTAAGTCATGCCAATTCTGTAAAATTTAGACACAACGACCTAACAGATCTTGAGATAAAAATTAAAAAGGCTACCGGGAATATTTTTGTGGTGATAGAAGGATTGTATTCGATGCATGGAGATATGCCCAATTTGAAAGCAATGAGTGAAGTATGCCATAAGTACCAAGCTCATTTGATAGTAGATGAGGCACATACTGGCGGGATATATGGTAGTAGCGGGCAAGGACTTGTTTATGAAAATAAAATTCAAGATAAGGTTTTTGCTCGAATTATGACATACGGGAAGGCTTTTGGGTACCAAGGAGGAGCCATATTAGGTTCCGTTGAACTTACCAGTTATCTAATAAATAAATCGAGACCTTTTATGTATACAACGGCTATTAGTCACCATCAAATAGCAGGATTATCTGTGGCTTATGATAGGGTACGTCATGCGGATCAAGAACGCAAACAATTGAAAGATAATGTGTCTTATTTTTCTAAAAAATCAGCGTTTAATAGAGAGATTTGGATGTCGTCGCATACTCAAATACAAGCAGCGTATGTTCCAGGAAACGCAAAAGTGATAGAAAAAGCAGCAATGCTGAAAGGAGCAGGTTTCTTAGCCATGGCTATTCGAAGCCCGACAGTTCCGGTAGACAAGGAGCGAATTCGAATTTGTCTACATGCTTATAATACTATGGATCAAATAGACCTTTTAATAGATAATCTAACGCAATGAGAAAGGTACTTGTAATCGCTGGTATCTCTACGGAAGTAGGAAAAACAGTAGCTTCTGCTTTGTTTACGGAAGCACTAAAAGCGGATTATTGGAAGCCAGTTCAGTCGGGGAGTTTGCGTGATTCAGATACAGAAAGAGTAAGGGACTTAGTTAGCCATCAAAATGCCGCTTTTCATAAAGAATCCTACCTATTGAAAGAGCCTTTATCTCCTCATGCTGCCGCAGAGTTAGAAGGAATTCACATTGACTTAGAGCATATTATAGTTCCTGAAACAGATGAGAATTTAATAATTGAAATGGCTGGAGGATTAATGGTCCCATTGAATGAGAAAGACTTAACGTTAGATTTATTAAAGAAATGGAAATACCCAGTGGTGTTGGTCTCTAATTTTTATTTGGGTAGTATTAACCATACGTTGATGAGTGTTGACATACTAAGACTCCATTCTGTTCCAATTCATGCTATTGTTTTTAATGGAATAGTCACACCCTCAAGTCGAGATGCAATAGTGAGACATGCACAAGTAAATCGCTATTATGAAATGCCTACTTTCACTCCGTTAGATAAAAAAAGTATAAAAGCATATGCTCAACAAATCGCAACTAGCATTTGACGCCAAGCATATTTGGCATCCATATACATCCTTAGTAGATCCGCTTCCGGTGTATCCGGTAGCATCTGCGAGTGGTGTTCATATAAAATTGGAGAACGGCAAGGAGCTAGTAGATGGTATGAGTTCTTGGTGGTGTGCTATTCATGGATATAGCCATCCTATATTGAACAAAGCAGTAACAGATCAATTATCCAAAATGTCCCATATTATGTTTGGTGGAATCACTCACGAACCAGCTATTTCGCTATGCCAAAAGCTAGTGGAAATAACCCCATCAGGACTCGATAAAATATTTCTGTGCGATAGTGGTTCGGTTTCGGTAGAAGTGGCCATTAAGATGGCATTTCAGTATTGGTATTCTCTTGGGAATACAAAAAAGAGAAAACTGTTGACCGTACGCAAAGGATATCATGGCGATACATTTGGGGCTATGGCTGTGTGTGATCCGGAGAGTGGAATGCATCATATTTTCCATACTATGTTGTCAGAGCACCTGTTTATTGATGAGCCTACTTCCCTTTTTGGAGAATCACTGAATGACATTGATTTGAAAAATCTAGAAAGAGCATTTGAAAATAACCACACTACAATTGCTGCATTTATACTGGAACCCATAGTACAAGGTGCTGGTGGAATGCGAATGTATTCAAGTGAATATTTAAAAAAGGCAAAAGAGCTTTGCCTTCAATATGATGTGTTATTGATTTTAGATGAGATAGCTACTGGTTTTGGGAGAACAGGAAAAATGTTTGCTGCTGACCATGCGGATATTTCTCCTGATATCATGTGTTTGGGTAAATCATTGACAGGTGGAATGATGACTCTAGCAGGAGCATTGTGCACAGAGAAAGTTGCTTATACTATTTGTAATGGAGAGGCTGGTGTACTCATGCATGGCCCTACGTTTATGGCCAATCCATTAGCGTGTAGCGTTGCACTAGCAAGTATTAATTTACTGGAGACACTAGATTGGCAAAGGAACGTAGATAGAATAGAGCACGTTCTGATATCAGAACTTGGTGATATTAAGACACATGAAAGAGTGAAGGATGTACGTGTGCTTGGAGCTATAGGAGTAGTAGAATGCCATCAGTCGATAGATGTAGCAGCTATACAGCGTTTTTTTGTAGAAGAAGGAGTCTGGATTAGACCTTTTAGGAACCTTATTTACCTAATGCCTCCATATATTATGGAGAAAAAAGACCTGAAGTTTTTGTGTCAGGCAATTAAACAGTCGTTAAATATTAGCGATAATTTTATAATACAAAGGGATAAACTCGTTATATAAACATATGATACAATCATTATTAGAAAAAATAGTTCAGAATAAAGACCATCATGCTAAATGGTTGAATTCTCTTTCGTTTTTAGAGAATTGTGGAGCTCGTAAAATATCGAAATCGGAACATAGGTCAGATGTAGATATTATGGTTTTGAAGCATGCAGCAGAAGAGCACAGACACGCATTCTATTTGAAAAAAATGATTTCGAGAGTAGACGAAAATGCCTGCCTAACGTATAGGGATGAGGAGCTTTTAGGTTTATATGGCACTAAACATTATTTACATAAGTTAGATATATTCACTTCGAAATATTTGAGTAAAAATTTAAATCTTTCTGGTAATGATTTGAAATACATGGCCTATCTATTGGTTACGTATGCTATTGAGGTTAGGGCAGACGAGCTCTATCCTATTTACCAGAAAGTACTGAAAAAAGCAAAAAGTAAGGTGTCTGTTTATAACATAATAAAAGAAGAAGAGGGACACTTGGAGGAGATGATTGTGTCGTTGAATAAGCGGTTAGTAGGATGGGAAGAGCATGCGAAAATCATACAAGAATATGAACACCAGCTGTTTCAAGTTTGGATTGGGGCTATTCAAGAAGAAATAGAAACGATTTAGTAAGATTTACTTTATGATTATTTAAGTTTTTTTGCTAAAAAAATTCCAAAATTAAAAACAGAACGAACTTCTAGCTGCACCTCCTGTATAAAAACACAAAATGAGGAGTTCCGCTTTTATATACATGCTTTTTTTGCTTAAAATAAGACTGTTCGTGAGGACACGAACATATTCTGCTCTCAGTTTCGATTTATTTGTAAATAGGTTCGTGACCCAATGAATTATTTAGGTCCATCGCGAACATTTAATCTATCACATCAAAACCACAATACGGTCTCAATACTTCTGGGACAATAATTCCTTCAGGAGTCTGGAAATTTTCTAATATGCTTGCCATAATACGTGGTAATGCCAACGCACTACCGTTTAGGGTATGAGCATATTCATTTTTACCGTTACTATTCTTGAAACGGAGCTTTAATCTATTGGCTTGAAAAGTTTCAAAGTTGGATACCGAGCTTACCTCTAGCCACATCTCTTGTGCAGCACTCCATACTTCCATATCGTAGGTCATAGCACTTGTAAAACCCGTGTCTCCCCCGCAGAGTAGCAATACACGGTATTGTAGCCCGAGGTCTTTAAGAAGACTCTGTACGTAGCTACTCATATCCTCTAAGAGTTCATACGACTTGGTGGGATGAGACAGTTGTACAATTTCTACCTTATCAAACTGATGCAGTCTATTCAGTCCGCGTACATCTTTACCATAGCTACCTGCTTCTCTTCTAAAACAAGGAGAATGACCACAGTTTTTTATCGGGAAATCTTCTTCCTTCACGATAACGTCTCTGTAGATATTGGTAATGGGCACTTCTCCTGTAGGAATAGCATACAGATTATCTATCTCCATATGGTACATCTGTCCTTCTTTGTCTGGGAGCTGCCCTGTGCCTATGCCACTTGCTTCGTTTACAAATAGGGGTGGTTGTATTTCTTCAAAACCTGCGTCTCTTCCTTTGTCTAAGAACCAGTTGATAAGAGCACGCTGTAGTCTTGCTCCTTTGCCTCTATACACAGGAAACCCTGCTCCGGCGATTTTCACACCAAGTTCAAAATCAATCAAATTATACTTTTCACAAAGCTCCCAATGTGGAAGTTTCTGCGTAAGATTGGGTTTCTCGCCGTGTTCAAGAATGATGGTATTATCAGTTTCACTTTTCCCAGTAGGTACAGCAGCTCCTGGAGCGTTTGGTATTTGGTAGAGCACATCTAGCAATTCATTTTCAAAGGCTTTAAGTTGCTCGCCAAGTGTACTGCTCTTTTCTTTGAGTTTGC
>CAWVTO010000037.1:0-13050 GCA_963932895.1 uncultured bacterium | reverse complement strand
TGCATCCTAGCAAAGAGCAATACGCCGCTTGGGTGAATTCGTTTTTGGATAAGGTCATGGAGAAGTTGGAGTGACAGTCATACATGTCGTGCTGCATCCATATGATTACTAATGATGCGAACTATGATAAGATCGTGTTTGTCGAGGCTGTAATAAATGCTGTGGGATTGAAAGTAGAATAGTTTTAGTCCTTGATGTAATTCAGTGCTATCTCGTCCTAGATTGGGGAATTGTACTAATCTATCCAGACATTCTGTTAGAGCCTGATAGTATTTTTCAGCTTGTGCAATTCCAAAGGTTTCGATACTGTACTCAAAGATATCAGAGATGTCCTCTTCTGCTTTTAAGCTGAATTTATAGACTGCCATCTATTTCCATCTGCTTTTTCTTTTCTGCAAATATGTCTTTTAGACTTTTTGTGCTTAGGCCACTATCTACTCCCTCCTGTATAGCGATTCTAAGTTGTTGCACTTCACTATTCTCTTTACGATCTCTTCTTATTAAATCTCTAATATACTCACTTTCATTGGTGTATTCACCTGAAGAAATTAATGATTGAACCCAATTATTGAGTGGCTCAGTAAACGTGATGGATTTTCTAATATTGGCCATATGGTGCTATTTAGGTGCAATATAGCGATTTTAAGGTGCATTTTAATGCGTAATGTCATAGGTCTCTCAAGAAGTTCATTAGAAAAGGCACCTTTAAACTCGTCTTCGAGAATTGTTAATTATGTCACTACTGGCTTAGATTAATGGTATCAATCAGCTTATATCACACCCATTTCCTTGCCTACCTTGGTAAAGGCGGCAATGGCTTTGTCCAAGTGGTGTTGCTCGTGAGCAGCAGAGAGTTGTACGCGTATTCTTGCTTTCCCTTTAGGCACTACTGGGAAATAGAAACCTACTACATACACGCCTTCTTCTAGCATTTTAGTGGCCATTTCTTGGGCCACGTTTGCATCATAGAGCATAATAGGAACGATAGGATGCTCGCCTGGTGTAATGTCAAAACCTGCTTCGCTTATTTTTTCGCGGAAGTACTTTGTGTTGTATTCTAATTTATCCCGTAGTTCAGTCGTTTCACTTAGCATGTCGAGTACAGCTATACTCGCACCTACTATACTTGGGGCTACTGTGTTAGAGAATAGATATGGTCTAGACTTCTGACGAAGCATGTCGATTATTTCTTTTTTACCAGAGGTAAATCCACCACTTGCACCACCGAGGGCCTTGCCTAGTGTTCCTGTGATTATTTCTATTTTGCCCATCACTCCACAGTGCTCGTGCGTACCACGTCCTGTTTTGCCAAGGAAACCAGAGCTATGACATTCATCAATCATTACACTTGCGTCATACTTTTCTGCTAAGGCGACTATTTTATCCAGTTGAGCTATCGTGCCATCCATAGAGAATGATCCATCTGTTACAATTACACGATTGCGTTGATCTTGAGCAGCGATTAACTGCTTCTCCAAGTCTGCCATATCGTTGTGTAGGTATCTGTAGCGTTGAGCTTTACAAAGTCTGACGCCATCTATTATACTGGCGTGGTTAAGAGCATCAGAGATAATAGCGTCTTCTTTGTCAAATAGCGGTTCAAACAATCCACCGTTGGCATCAAAAGCAGCAGCGTAGAGTATAGTGTCTTCAGTACCGAGGTATTCAGATAATTTACGCTCCAGTTCTTTGTGTATGTTTTGTGTACCGCAAATGAATCGTACAGATGACAATCCGTACCCGTGAGTATCTATAGCATCTTTTGCTGCTTGTATCACTTTTGGGTGAGAGCTAAGGCCCAAGTAGTTGTTTGCACAAAAATTGATTACATCACCGCCTTCTTCTGTTACTATATCAGCACCTTGGGGAGTGGTGATAATGCGTTCCATTTTGTATAGACCTGCTTCTTTAATCTCCGCAAGTTGGGTTTTCAGTTTCGCTTGTAATGATTCGTACATAGCGGGCAAACTTAACTAAGAGAAATCAAATTATCACTCAGCTACCTCTGTAGAATAGATACGAATAGAAAACAGCCGAAACGTCGGGTAATTTTACTGCCATAAAAGCACTCTTTTTGATAGAAAAGCACTAAATATGGATGAATAGTCGAAAATGATAGAACTTTTTGGATGGCACAAAGGTTGTATCCTTATACTTGCAAAGACGAATATAAGACGTATGTCAGAAGAAAATAAATCAGGCAAAAAGCCTAAAGAACAAAACAATACCCCAAATCCCTTTAATAGCAAAAAGCCAAAGACGGGTAAGCCAAAGTTTAATCCCGTTTGGATATATGCCATTTTAGTGGTGATTTTCATTGGTATAACCTTTTTGGGGCCCAAAAGTGGTAAGCAAATATCGGTAGATAAGTTGCTCACAATGGTAGAAGAAGGAGCGGTAGAAAAAATCAATGTCATCAATCGTAGCAAAGCAGAAATCTATGTAACAGACGAAGCTAAAAAAGATAGTGAGTACAAGAAAGATGTGCCTCAAGGTTCTTTTGTGAACAAGGATGCATATATGTATTTCTTATCGGATATTGGAGATTATGAGTTTTTCAATAATCAAGTAAACGAAGCACAGAAGGATTTACCCGCTGCTCAAAAGGTGCGTATTAATCCAATAGTAGAAGAAAATATTTGGGACAATCCACTTGTTACGCTAATCATTTATATCGCTATCTTTGGTTTGATATGGATGCTCATAATGAGACGTATGGGTGGTGGTGCTGGTGGCCCAGGTGGCGGTGGTCAAATCTTTAGCATCGGAAAATCGAAGGCTCAGCTTTTTGACAAGGATACCAAAGTAAATGTAACGTTTAAAGATGTTGCAGGCCTAGAAGGAGCTAAGGAAGAGGTAATGGAGATAGTGGATTTCCTTAAAAACCCAAAGAAGTATACTGATCTTGGAGGTAAAATACCAAAAGGAGCATTGCTTGTAGGCCCTCCAGGAACAGGAAAAACACTCTTGGCAAAAGCCGTGGCAGGAGAAGCAGAAGTGCCATTCTTTTCCCTATCCGGATCAGACTTCGTAGAGATGTTTGTAGGGGTTGGAGCAAGTAGGGTAAGAGACTTATTCAAGCAAGCAAAGGAAAAAGCACCGTGTATTATTTTCATAGATGAGATAGATGCAATCGGAAGGGCTCGTGGTAAGAATGCCATGCAAGGCGGCAACGATGAGCGTGAAAATACCCTAAATCAACTGCTTACAGAGATGGATGGTTTTGGTACAGATTCGGGTGTAATAATGCTTGCAGCTACCAACCGTGTAGATATTCTGGATTCAGCATTGCTTAGAGCAGGGCGTTTTGATAGACAGATCTATGCAGATATGCCAGACTTGAATGAGCGTAGAGAGATTTTCGAGGTTCACTTGAAACCAATAAAAATTGAAAAAAATCTGGATATCGATTTTCTTTCACGTCAGACACCAGGATTTAGTGGTGCAGACATAGCCAATATGTGTAACGAAGCTGCACTTATAGCTGCTCGTCACGATAAGAAGCAAGTAGAAAAGCAGGATTTCTTGGATGCTGTTGATAGAATAATCGGTGGACTTGAGAAGAAGAATAAGATTATAACACCGGAAGAGAAGCACGCTATAGCTGTGCATGAAGCAGGTCACGCTACAGTAAGTTGGTTGTGTGAATATGCACATCCACTTGTCAAAGTAACGATAGTGCCGAGAGGTAGAAGTCTTGGTGCGGCATGGTATCTTCCAGATGAGAGACAGATCACCCGTACAGAGCAATTGCTGGACGAGATGTGTGCTACATTAGGGGGTAGAGCTGCAGAGAAAGTAGTCTATAATAAAATATCTACAGGAGCACTTAGTGACCTAGAGAAAGTAACCAAGCAAGCCATGGCAATGGTTAGTATTTATGGTCTCAATGATAAGGTAGGAAATGTATCGTACTATAACATGGATCAAGGGTTCAGTAAGCCGTTTAGTGAGAAGCAAGCTGCTCTTATAGATGACGAGATAAAGATACTCACAGATCAGCAGTATCAGCGAGCTATTACTATCATAGAAGAGAATAAGGATAAGTTGCTACAACTAGCAGATCAGCTTCTAGAAAAAGAAGTAATTTTCAAAGAAGACCTTGAGCGTATCTTTGGTATGAGTGCCGGAGAAGCCGCTGCCAAGGCTATAGAGGAGAAAAGAGCTCCTGCTGCACCAGAAGTAACCGTAGAGGTAGCAGAAGCTAAGTCTGAAGCCGCACCTGTAGTAGAATCAGAAGAGTAGTCTTTACATATATATCAGTAAAAAAGGGGTTTGCTACTAGCAAACCCCTTTTTTATTGGCTGTCAACATTGTCTGCAATGAAAATGAGGAAGCTTTGAGGCATAAAAAAGGCCTCTCGCTGTGCGAAAAGCCTTCCGTATATATTTGTCAAACGAATTACTTCATTTTGGTATTCATGTAGATAGCTACTTCTTCTGGCACCAAGTACTTTATGCTTCTACCCATGCGTACAAGTCCACGTATATAACTGGCAGATATGTTGAGCATAGGGCCCTTCATTACACGTACCTTTTGGTTTTTGGCAAACTCGCCCCCGGGGAAACTATCTCTGTAATACGATAGTATCTCATATTCCATGAGTATCTCCTCGTGATCCTTCCATTTCTCTAGGTGCTGCAGATTGTCAGTACCTAGTACAAGTTGAAACTCTATTTTAGGATGATTTTCACTTAGTTTTTTCAACGTGTAGTTGGAGTAAGATGGAGTTGGCATACCAAACTCTATATCTTCTGCCTTAAACTTGTCGTTTCCTTTTATAGCGAGCTTCACCATATTTAGTCTATGGTCAGCATCCATGATGTCTTTTCCTTTTTTCAAAGGATTTTGGGGAGAAACCACAAACCATACTTCATCTAACTTTGCTTGGTCTAGCATATACTGACCAATGATTAAGTGCCCATGATGTATAGGGTTAAACGACCCAAAAAATAATCCTACCTTCATTCTAATCTTCTGTTTTTAAAAAACGTGCCACTATATTTTTTGCTTCTACAAAGGTATCACTTAACACGTCGTTAACAATTACTTTATCGAACCGCTGTTCAAATTTTAGTTCACTTTTTACTTTTGCTATGCGTATAGCCAATTGCTCATCCGTCTCGGTGTTTCTGTTGCGTAACCTTTCTACGAGTATTTCTACGGATGGAGGTCTTAGAAATAGAGCCAAAGCTTGCTCTCGGTAGTACTTTTTTATAGTAAGTCCGCCTTCTACATCCAAGTCAAATATGACAAACTTGCCAGCATCCCAAAGCCGTTGTACCTCTGCTTTTAGTGTTCCGTAGTAAACCCCTTCGTAGACTTCTTCGTGTTCTATGAAAGCATCTTTTTGTATAGCGGCCTGAAACTCCTCATTGGTGTAAAAATAGTAGTCGTGACCATCTCTTTCTCCAGCACGCACAGGTCGTGTAGTAGCACTTATACTAAATGCTAGGTTCGGAACCGTGTCAAGTAAATGACGTACTACAGTGGTCTTACCGCTGCCGCTTGGTGCCGAAAAAATAATTAGTTTATGATTTGGTTTTTGAGTGGGCTCCTCTGTAGAGCCTCGCTGTTTTATTTCTGCCATACTTGGTTGGTTGCCGGTCACACTTGGTTGGTTAGTTATCATAAGAGGTTCAGGGCTTGCTCCTTTATTTTCTCAAGTTCTTCTTTCATGGCTACCACTTCTTTTTGTATACCTGCGTGGTTGGCCTTACTGCCTAGAGTATTTATCTCACGACCCATTTCTTGAGCAATAAAGTTGAGAGATTTGCCCTTTGGGTTCTTATTCATCGATTCTATGAAATGATCGCAGTGCGACTTTAGCCTCACTTTTTCTTCATTCACGTCGTATTTTTCGAGGTAGTATATCAACTCTTGCTCAAACCTGTTCTTATCAAAACTCTCATCGTCTACCAATTGTTTTAGATTCTTCTGTAGTCGAGCTTTGGTACTGTCCAGCCTTTCGGGTTCTAGAGCCTCTATGAGAGGTATACCTGCGGCTATCGTTTCGGCATAACTGGTAAGTATATCTTGTAGTCCTTTGCCTTCTTGTTGGCGAAAGGCATCATAGATAACAAAAGCCTCATCTGCTACTTCTTGTACCAAGATGTATAAAGCGGGGTCTAACTGCTCATTGTCTTGGTATATCACATCCTGCATACCAGTAGCTATACGAAAGATATCTTGGTCACTAGTTCCCAGTTTGTCGCTGAGACTTTTTAATTTTTTGTAGTATTCTGTAGCTAGTGCTTCGTTTATCTGCACATCGTTCTCGTTTACCTTGTGTTTGATCACATTGATAGATAGCGTAGCACTACCCCGTTCTATTTTCTTGCTGTAGGTGTTGCGTATTTCTATCTCCTTGGGCATAAGAAAACGAGGCATACGCAGGTTTAGATCGAGGTACTTGCCGTTTAGGCTGCGTAGTTCTACCTTCACACTGTAGTTTTCGGTATGTTTTTCGGCCATACCATAGCCGGTCATTGATTTTATCATTTATGCGATGCAAATATAAGAATGGATAGAGTAGTAGCGAATAGAAGATTTAGTGCCCGTTTTACCTCCCCTTATTTACCAACCAAAGTCCCAAGACGATAAGCAAGCCAAAGGCTAATTTGTCCCAAGTAAGGTGGTCCATACCCAAGCTTACCGCTATGAGTGTAGCAAGCAGTGGCTGCAGGTAAATATAGCTTCCTACGGTGGTGGAGTTGCTGTTTTGCAGGGCCCATGCATTGAGCAGGTAAGCCAGTATGGTAATTCCTGCTATTACATATCCCATCGCAAATACGGCTTTGGTAGGCAGTGCACTCCATTCTACGAGTAGAAGGTCTCTAGCACCAATGGGCAGTACGTAGATGAACCCAAAAATAAAAAGGTACATTGTGATGGTAGTGGCTTTATATTTTTTGAGCAGGCGAGTGACGTAGAAGAGATAAAAAGCGTAACTCGTAGCATTAAGCATGACCAATAGATCTCCCCATACTCCCGAGTCACTGAACGAAAAATTCACTACATCTACCAATAAAGCGGCACCTATAAAGGCTACTACTATACCAAGGTATACCAGTGGCTTAATGTTCTTCTTATATCCTATGGCATTAAAAATAACGACAAATACAGGAGCCAAAAGCATAAGTACACTTGCGTTGATAGCCGAAGTCATACTTAGCCCTTTGAAAAAAGCTGTCATATTAAGCGATACGCCAAAGAACGCAGCGATGGCCAATTTTAGGTAGTCGCTTTTATCCGATATTTTTTCTCTGTTGAATAAGAAATAGTACGCCACAAAAAAGAGCATTCCAGCACCTACTCGCAACACGATAAATGCATAGGCAGAGATGTACTCGGGCATCGCCCATTTGGCGAAGCTAAAATTACCTGCATACGACAATGCAACAATAAATAGTGCTAGATGCACCCCTATTTTCTTATCCAGTATCAAGGTGACAAATATATACTGATAGAGGTTCTCATCTTAGAGGCGAGAATGCAAATACACATTTTCAAAACTTCCATTATCAACACACCATTTAACATCTTTTGGTAGAAGTGCCTTATCCTTGCAGGATGTATGATTTTATCGCAGGAAAAGTAGACCGAATTACACCAACAGAAGTAGTGGTCAATGCTGGTGGAGTAGGTTATTTGTTGCACATATCGCTCAATACATTTGAGGTGATAAAGGCAGAAAAAGAGATAAAAATATACGCACACCTTATCGTAAGAGAGGATAGCCATACCCTTTATGGCTTCGCATCGGTCAATGAGCGTCAGATGTATGTAAAACTGGTAGGGGTAAATGGTGTAGGACCAAGTACTGCTCGTATGATACTCAGTAGTATGAGTGTAGACGATGTGGTGAGTGCCATTACCAATAGCAATATTGCAGCCCTCAAAAATATAAAAGGTATAGGCCCCAAAGCAGCCCAAAGACTAGTGGTAGAGCTGCAAGACAAGCTTGGTGGTATAGGTACAGATGAGGCATATTCGCTGAGTGGCGGAAGCACAGAAATGGACGAGGCCACCGAGGCGTTGTTGTCTCTAGGGTTTGCCAAACCGGCCGTTGGTAAAATACTCATGCGAATAAGCAAGGAATCAGATAATAATCTAACTACAGAGGAGTTAATTAAGAAATCGCTACAATTATTGTAATTTTGCCTGCTACAACAAAACACAGCGTATAAGAAAACACCTACTTTTATCAAAACACCAGTTTTGAGAACAAGACTTTTGACAAAAAAAGATTTAAAAATGAATTTACGTAGAGCTCTCAGAGCTTTTGTGATAGTTGCTGTTTGTTGCGTTTGTAGTGGAGTGGCTTTTGCCCAACAAGACTCTGCCAAACTGAAATATGAGCTTAAGGACAAAAAACCTGGAGAAGATGCTCCACGTAATCTTATCGATTTCAAAACCCCACCGAACATAAAGACCATATATCAGTATGATGATAAAACAGGCAATTACCTTGAGGTAATAACCATAGGCGGTAAGCCGGTAGGAAGCCCACGCGTGTTGACACTTGCGGAGTATATGCGATCAAAGGAGCGTCGCGACCGCGAGGTATATTACCGTAAAAAAAGCAATGCTGATAACTATATAAAAGGTGGTGGACTGATACCTAAAATTGCCATTACTCCAGAGATTTTTGATAAAGTATTTGGTGGTGGCATCATAGATATTCGCCCTACTGGAAGTGCTGAGGTTACATTTGGAGGTAACTATAACAAGGTAGAGAATCCTACCTACCCCGTACGTCAGCAGCGTAACGGGCAGTTTGATTTTGGTCTGAAAATGCAGCTTAATGTTACCGGACAAATTGGTGATAGACTCAAGCTAAATTGGAATTATGATACAGAGGCAACATTTGAGTTTGAAAACCAAATGAAGCTAAACTGGGCGGGTGGAGAAGATGATATAGTCAAAAACATAGAGTTAGGAAACGTTAGTTTACCGCTCAATGGTAGCCTTATTCAAGGAGGTAGAAACCTGTTTGGGGCCAAAACACAACTACAGTTTGGTAAACTGCGTGTAGCGGTAATCGCTACACAAGACAAGGGAGAAACGAAAGAGACAGAAGTAACAGGCGGAGCACAAGTAACCAACTACGATATACAAGCACATAATTATGATGCAAATAGACATTATTTCCTCTCGCAGTACTTTGCAAATAATTATGATAATGCCCTCCAGAATCTTCCAATTGTATCCAGTAACGTACAGGTAAATTATGTGGAAGTATGGGTTACCAATAGAAACAATGCAGTAGGCAACTCAAGAGACGCTATGGGTTTCTTAGACTTGGGAGAAATAGAATCTCAAGCATATCGGGAGTGGGTACTTTCTACAGGAAGTAATTTTCCAGATAACAATTCTACCAATTTTTATAATGACTTCGCTAAAGGCCAAGATTTTTGTAACCCGTCAGACCCTAGGCTAGAACTGGGTGTGGATTATGAGTGCCTTAGCAACGCTCGTAAGTTAAATGCCAATGAATTTGTATTTCATCCTACATTGGGATACCTATCGCTCAATCAGTCGCTCAACAACGATGAAGTGCTCATGGTGGCTTACGAATACACGGCTAACGGAGCTAATTTTAAAGTAGGAGATCTTACGGTAGATAATCCACAGACCACAGGGGACAATGCTCACCTCAATTTAAAGTTATTAAAACACTCTACCATCAAAACTACGTTGCCTACGTGGGATTTGATGATGAAAAACATCTACTCGCTGAATACCTATAATCTTCAGCGTGAAGATTTTACGATGAATGTAGTGTATGCCGATGATCCTAGTGGGGCAGATTTAAACTACTTACCTGTAGAGGCTTCGGAGCCAGCCATACGAGAGAGGCAGCTCATTACCGTACTAAATCTAGATAAGATAAACAAGCAAATGGAGGCTAAGCCAGATGGGGTTTTTGACTTGATAGATGGGGTAACTATAGATGCCCTAAAAGGTCGAATTATATTTCCTGTACGAGAGCCATTTGGAGCATTCTTAAGAGATAAGTTTGTGAGTGAGGACTTAGCAGATTACTATGCTTTTGACTCCCTGTATAGCACAACAAAGTGGAATGCAGAGCAAGATTTAAAACACAATAAATTTTTCTTAAGAGGTACTTTTAAAGGTTCCTCTTCTGACCAAATACGCTTGCAGTGCTACAACATATCACAGGGTTCTGTGCGTGTTACGGCAAACGGGAATACCCTACAAGAAGGATCAGACTATACGGTAGACTATACACTTGGTACAGTAAAAATAGTAAACCAAGGCATATTAAACTCTGGAGCAGCCATAAAAGCTACATGTGAGAGCAACTCACTTATCAATATTCAACAAAAATCGCTTATCGGAATGCGTTTAGATTACAAGCATTCGGATAAATTGGTCCTTGGGGGTACATTCATGCATATGTCTGAACGCCCGCTTACCAATAAAGTAAATATTGGTGAGGAACCGCTTAGAAACAGTATATGGGGACTAGATGGTTCGTACAATACAGAGAGCAGGTTTCTTACACGCATGGTCGATAAACTCCCATTTGTAGAAACGAAAGCAATTTCGACGATAAGTTTCACTGGAGAGTTTGCTCATCTTATACCTCACAAGGCTCGTACACAAGGAGATAAGGGTACATCGTATATAGATGATTTTGAAGGAGCTGAGACTCCATACGATTTGAAATATGTTCGTAGTTGGTATATGGCCAGTACGCCTCAAGGTCAGCCAGACTTATTCCCAGAAACGTCTAATCCCTTGGATGCCGATAGTGCATACAATTCTAAACGTGCTAGCTTATCTTGGTACAACATAGACCCTGTTTTTCAAGGCGATGATAACCTTACTCCTGAGAATATACGTTTAAATACGTTAGAGCGAAGCAGTCACTATGTACGTACAGTTGTACAAAAAGAAATATTCCCGGATATAGAACTTCAACAAGGACAGCCGCAGCAGTTGCCAACTCTTGATCTAGCTTACTACCCGAAAGAACGTGGGCAGTACAACTATAACTCGGTAAACCTGCAAGCAGATGGATCGTTAGACAAGCCAGAAGAAAACTGGGCAGGTATCATGCGTAGAATAGAAACCAACGATTTTGAGGCTACCAACATAGACTATATAGAACTATGGCTGATGGATCCATTTGTATACTCTAAGTATGATGGTAGTAAGCATACTACTGGGCAGCTATATATCAATCTGGGTAGTGTGTCAGAAGACGTAATCGCAGATAGAAGAAGATCCGCAGAAAACGGATTACCTACACCCAACGGTAATTACTCCGTAGATAGTGGTGGTTTTGCCTTAACCCCAAATGGTCAGATCATCAACAAAGCATTTGACAATGATCCACAAGCTAGAACATCCCAAGATGTAGGTTTAGATGGTATGAGCGATGCTGCAGAACGTACGTATTTGTCCGGATATCTTAACGCTATAGAAACTAAATTTGGTACTACATCAGCAGTATACCAAGAGATTTTTCAAGATCCGTCTGGAGATAACTATGTATATCCAAGAGACCCGGTGTACGATGGGCAAAATGCCTTAGTATTAGAACGTTACAAACGATTCAATGGTATGGACGGCAATTCTACATTGGATAAATTAGCTGATGGTACGCCAAAATCAGGAAACACCATACCCAATGACGAAGATATCAATCAGGATTTTACGGTAAATCTCAATGAGGAATACTACCAGTACAAGATTGATATAGATCCCACACGATTGCGAATTGGAGAAAACTATGTTACGGATTCAATAAACGTAGAGGCAAACCAGATAGATCCTGGAGCATTGCCCAATAGAATAACTTGGTATCAATTGAAAGTACCTATTCGTCAGTTTGAGAAAAAAGTGGGAGGGATTCAAGATTTTAAATCCATCCGATTTATGCGTATGTATCTCAAAGGCTTTGAAGACAGTGTGGTCCTCCGTTTTGCTAATTTGCAACTCGTCCGAGCAGACTGGAGAAGGTACCTTAACACACTAAAATTTCCGCCTAGAGTGGGCCCAGCACAAGATCCTAATGACGATACAGAACTTGTAGTCTCTACCGTAAATGTAAACGAGAATAGCAAACGTAGCCCAGTGCCTTACAAAGTGCCTCCCGGGTTTAGCAGAGAGATAGATCCTACACAACAAGGAAATGTGCAGCAAAACGAGCAGTCACTCAGTATTGCCGTATGTAATTTGGAAAAAGAAGATGCTCGCGGAGCGTACCGTACGCTCGACTTCGATATTCGAAATTACAAGACATTAAAAATGTTTGTGCATGCAGAGTCACAGTTAGCCGCAAATGGTGATATGATAGCCATAATGCGTGTAGGTACAGATTTAGAAAACAATTTTTACCAATATGAGATTCCATTGACACTTACCCCAGAGGGTTCGGCAGATGAGCAAGCCATATGGCCAGATGCAAACGAGATGATAATAGATCTCGAAGACTTCTATACCGTAAAACTAAATAGACAACTCAACAATACGGGTAACCCAAATGGATACTATGCCGAAACGTTGCCAAACGGGCATAAAGTCAGTATCATAGGATTGCCAGACTTGAGTAATGTGCGAACAATACTACTTGGTGTAAAAAATGCACAAACCAGTACCCAAGAAAAGCTATGTGGTGAGGTATGGTTTAATGAGCTTCGATTGGTGGATTTTGCCAATAGAGGTGGATATGCTGCAAATGCTCGCTTGGTCGCTAAACTTGCCGACTTTGCTAACGTTACGGTTTCGGGTAATTACCAAACCATCGGTTTTGGGGCGATAGATAAGAAGCTGAACGAGCGAAACATTACCGAACAGATACAATATGATATAGCCGCTAATGTAGAACTGGGTAAGTTCTTCCCCAAAAAATCAGGAATCACCGTGCCTATGTTTATTGGCTACAGTGAGAATATCATCAATCCTAAGTTCTTCCCGCTCAACCCAGACATAGAGCTACGTACAGCGATTAACAATGCAGAAAGTGCAGCAGAAAAAGAGTCTATTCGTGAAGCAGCTCAGGACTATTCCTCTCGC
>CAWVTO010000036.1:0-13094 GCA_963932895.1 uncultured bacterium | reverse complement strand
TGGGAACAAAAAAGAGTTAGCAGGCAAAATAAACGCAAGTCCTTTTAGTTCAAAATTTTTACTGGAAGGGCCACTTAAAAAATATGAACCGGGAAAGGGGAGTAGTAGTTTTATTCTCTCATATAAGAATTCCTACCTGAATAAAACAGCACCTACCATATACCCTTATGCTGCAGATGGGAGTCTTCCTTATTCTTTTAGTGACTTATATGGTAAGATATCCATAAACTCTGCAAAAGGCAGTAAAATAAGCTTCTTTGGATTTGATTTTACAGATGATGTGGCCTTCGAGCAATCCGCTGCTTACAATTGGAAATCCAGTGGATTGGGGACTAAATTTTTATTAGTTCCAGATGGTAGTAAAACGATAATAGATGGCAGTATAACCTATAGTGGCTACGAGATAACACAAACGGAATTGGATCAAAAACCAAGACGTTCTGGGATCAATGGTTTCAATGTAAATCTTAACTTCTCTCGATTTTTGGGCGAATTAGATAACCTCAAATATGGGGTGGAAATGAATGGATTCTCTACTGATTTTGAGATATTCAATAGCCTCAATAGGCGTATTACCCAAAAAGAGAACACAAGTGAAGTGAGTGCATTTGTCAATTACTTGAAAAATTTCAATAAAAAATTCTTATTAGAAACCGGGTTTAGGCTACAGCGTTACGCCAGTTTATCAGAAACTACATTAGAACCAAGAGTAGGGATGAAGTACAACATCAATACCCGCTGGAGGATAAAAGGAAGTGCAGGTTTGTATTCGCAGAATCTTGTAAGTGCCGTGAGTGATAGGGATGTAGTGAACTTGTTTTATGGTTTTTTAAGTGGACCCGATGACTTGCCAAAAGAATTTCTAGGAGAACCAGTAGATTCAAAGCTGCAGAAGGCCAGGCATGCCGTATTTGGCGTAGAGTTTGATATTAATGCCGAATCTGAAGTGAATGTAGAAGGATATATTAAATCATTTACTCAAATAACCAATATCAATAGAGACAAGATTTTTGACGATAATAAAGAGAATCAAATTAGACCAGACTATCTGCGTGAGAACTTTATTATCGAGAATGGCGAGGCGTACGGTTTTGATGTGACCTACAAATATGAAAATAAGAAGCTGTACGTATGGACGGTATATTCATTCAATATTGTGAATAGATTTGACGGGATACGCAAGTATCAACCACACTTTGATAGAAGACACAATATGAATATTGTAACATCGTATGATTTTGGTAAGAATAATTGCTGGTCATCCAGTATACGTTGGAATTTCGGCTCTGGTTTTCCGTTTACTCTTACCCAGGGGTTCTATGAGCAGCTAGATTTTAGTGGTGGAGCAAGTACAGATTTCTTGTCAGAAAATGGAGATTTGGGTATTAACTATGCAGAGATAAATCAAGGAAGACTACCGTTCTATCATAGACTAGATGCTTCTGCCAAAAGAAGATTTAAGTGGAAGAACAGCAAAGAGAAGGAACGCAAAGCAGAACTTATATTTTCGGTAACCAATATATACAATAGAGAAAACATATTCTACTTTGACAGAGTAAACTATAAGCGTGAGAACCAATTGCCGATTCTTCCAAGTATTAGTGCGAGTTACTCATTTTAAGTATACCCTCAAAAACACAAAATAAAAGAGCTGGTAGATGTAATCTACCAGCTCTTTTTTGCTTGCAGTAAACCCTGAATGATTATATCATCTCCATAGAAGAGGAGGAGCAAGATTCTTCTTTTATTATCTGTACGGAAGTACTGTTGGGCTTGCAAATAGCAGCATCCAATAGGTCCATTTGATTGGTGAGAGTCTCCAGTTCTTGTATGAGTTTTGGATCGCCATTTACGACGTCCATCATTTCCTTGTGCTGGTCGGGAGGTAATTCGTTGTATGCAAGAAGAATGAGTTCGTTTTGAGTAATGTTTCTTATCATATGGAATTTGTTAGGTGTGACAATTATTTTATGTAATGGGATAACGGCATGTATCCATACATAGTATATCTAGCCTTGTTTATTTCATAAAAAACCTAGAAAACATTTAGAACCTTAGCATAAAATTTTGCTTGCTGAGTGAAGGATCTATGTAGACAATACCTATAAAAAATAGATCTATTGTACTACTAACCCGATCGTCTGCTTGAAGGCATTTCCACGCTTTTTCCATTTCTTCTGAATAATGTATGTCATCAAAAATGAAAAGTGTTTTGGAATGCGAGGCTTGCAGCAATTGATCAAAATAACGTAGGGTAGGGTCTAGCCTATGATTTCCGTCTATATAGATAATATCATATTGCTCTTTGATAACCTCATCTAGCGTCTTTTCAAATGGACCTACTATGCTTTTGATATTGGTATGCCCCAGTTGATTCCAAACAGATTCTGCAATTTTGACCACAGATGGGTCTCCTTCTAGTGTAGTAACTTTAGTCTCGTTATTGCGTGCTAAATAAGCCGTGGTGATACCCAATGAAGTGCCAAGTTCCAAAACATGTTTAGCCTCAGTGTACGCTACTATTTTACACAATAATTTGGCGTACTTCGGAGATTTTAGACTACGTTTTGCAATATCAGAAACTGCTTTTTGTAGGATAACACCACTTTTGCCAAAGTCCACAAAGTCGAGTATTTGTTTGCTGCTTTTTAGTCGTCGTCGTTCGCTTTCTGCAGAACGATATTTTATGCGACTCGCTTTTTGTAATACTTGCTCCGCAAATTTGAAAAGTGTAGGTGGATGGACACTGTGTTTGTTTCCAGCCTTCAGTCTGTACTTAACGTACTTCCAAACCATGCGGGGAGCAGAGTATGGAGTGCTGCTAGACAGGCTCATTCTTTATCAGGATCCTGCTCTGCTACATTACTCTCTTCAGTTGGTGTTTCAGCACGTTTTACACTTTTTAGAACGCCAAGCTCCTTTTTTAAATTAGCTATTTGTGTATTGGCTTTCTTTATCTTAGCATCAAAGTCTTTGAGCATTTTCTCAGCTGTTTTAGACTTAGAGAAAAATGACATATTCCGTTCTATACTAGCTACCTCTTCGTTCAATGTAGTAATTTTTCGTTTTATGTTTCTCTCTTCGTTCTCTAGCTCTTTAACGCCATCTTTTGACGAGCCTTTTAGCTCTTTGTAGTGATCACTTAGATTTGCAGCTTTGGCAGCCTCTATTTGTCCGCTATATTTGGTGTAAACGGCATTGTTTGCCATGTCATACGCTTTACTAATACGTTTTACATCTTTGTGTGGCACAAATCCAGCAGATCTCCATTCAGCATTTATTTGCTTCAATTCTTCAAACGCTTTTTTGTGATCTATTTCTTTGGTAGATAGTTCTGTCAGCTGAATCACAAGGGCTTCCTTTTTAACAAGACTGACTTTTTCTTCTTCTCTCTTACCTGAGAATGCTTCGTTTTTCGCTTCAAAGAAATGATCGCATGCCTTTCTGAAACGTTTCCAAATGGCTTGGTTTACTTTCTCTGGTACAGGTCCTATTTTTTTCCAATCTGCCTGTAGTGCTATCATAGCTTTACCTGTAGTAGCCCAATCTTTACTCTCTTTAAATGCTTCAGCTTTTTCGCACAGCACCTCTTTGGTTTTTAGATTTTGATTTCTAGCGGCATTCAATTCTTTGAAAAAAGCCTTTCTACCGGTAAAGAAATCATTACGAACTCCGTTAAATTGAATCCAAACCGCATCTTTATTACTCTTGGGTACGGGTCCTATTTTTTTCCAATCTGCAAATAGCTCATCAAAAGCCTTGGCTTTATCATTCCACCCTTTTAAATCTTTTGGAGCTACCGCATTTAGTAAGTCAGCTTTTTCGCTAAGAATTATTTTCTTTGCTAAGTTACCTTCCTTGGCTGCTTCTAATTCTTCGTAAAGCTTACGCTTATCTTCATAGACAGCATCACTCGCCATTTTAAAAGCTTGCCAAATAGGCTCACGGCTTTCATGTGGCACTGGACCAATGTTTTTAAACTCTTCATGTAGCTTATTGAGCATTATAAAGCTACGCTTTAGTGATTTCTCGCCTTTTAGCGTTTCTACCTTTTTGGTAAGCTCAATTTTCGATTCTAGATTTTTTTGACGATCGAGTTCCTTAAGTTCTATGTTTATTCCGTGGTTGTCATAGAAACTATTCAGCAATACGTTATAGCGGTCCCATAGGCTGCTTACAGCCTCTTTTGGCAATACACGTATACTTTTCCACTCTTTCTGAATCTCTTTCACCTGAGCTATCGTTTGGAGTGTTTCATCCGAAACCAATATGGTTTCTAGCTTGGCTATCAATGCTTCTTTACGGGCTAAGTTCTTTTTCTTCTCGTCTTCTACACGCTTCTTCTCTTCTTCACGAGCTTTTTTTATCTCATCTTCTATGCCTTTGAGGCTATCTATGAGTGGAGTCTTCTCGTAAACAAAATCAGGAGATTCATCGGTTTTTTCTGCCGTATACTGCTCTTTGGCTTCATCCTTAGCTGTATTGTACTTGTCATAAAATACTGTACGAATGGCCTTAAGACGTATAGACGCTGTTTTGGGAGTTTGTATAAGTAGGCCGTGTGCTTCCTCTACCAGTTCATCCAACGATTTGCCCTCGAGTGCAGCAGCGTCAAATTCTTGGCTATTATCCTCTTGGACAATTTCCTTGTGCAGTTCCTCATTTTTAAGATCGGCTTCATTTGCCGTTTGTGGAATGTTAGACTCGGCATTAGCCGCAGTTACTTCGGTATTATCTACCTCTAGTTCTTCGTTCATTTAAGCTTGTCAAATATAATTGCAAAAATGGTACATTTGGACCGTAATGTCAACTATGCTTAAAGAACCTGATGTGAAGATAATTGAATGCCCAAGAGACGCTATGCAGGGCATTTTAGACTTTATTCCTACACAGCAGAAAATAGAGTATATCAACAAGCTTTTAACGGTGGGCTTTCATACCCTCGATTGTGGCAGTTTTGTTTCCCCGCGTTCTATACCTCAAATGAGGGATACCAAGGAGGTATTGAACGCTTTAAATTTGGAAAATACAGACACAAAATTATCTGTAATAGTTGCCAATAGGCGTGGGGCAGATGATGCAGTATTATTTCCGCAAGTAGACTATTTGGGTTTTCCTTTTAGTATTTCTGAGACTTTTCAGCAGCGTAATACAAATAAAACGATTGAAAATTCTCTTGAATCGGTTCAGTATATTTACGATAAATGTTTAGCTGCAAATAAACAGATGGTCGTATACATCAGTATGGGTTTTGGAAATCCCTACGGTGATGACTGGAGTGCATCTGCAGTGAGTGATTGGGTGGGCAAATTAGAAAACATAGGTATACGGCATTTTTCTTTATCAGATACCGTTGGTGTAAGTACTACAGATTCTATTGCTGAAGTTTTTAAATCGGTAAATAAGCATACGGTAGGCAGTGAGTTTGGAGGACATTTTCATACGAAGCCATTCGATTGGAGGGAGAAAATAGACAGTGCTTATGCCAATGGTTGCCGCAAATTTGATGGTGCTATAAAAGGATACGGTGGCTGTCCGATGGCTAAAGATGACTTGGTAGGGAATATGCCTACTGAGCGTATGTTGGAATACTTTGGTGCAGAAAAACTCCAATTAAAAAAGGCTCCCTTTGAGGAAGCCTTTTTATTAGCAGAAAATATGTTTAATCGCTATTTGTGAGAGACAATCAGTCGTTTTACAATGTTGTGCTCCTCTGATGTATAGGTCAAGTAATAGGTTCCATTGGTAACCGTACTAAGGTCTATTGTTTCAACAGGGGCCAGTTCCATTATTTTATTGCCATGTGTTGAATATAAGGCCATTTTGCCGAGGTTTAGATCGAGTGAAGGGTCAAGTGTAACATATACCACATCATTTGATGGATTTGGATAGATCTGTATCAGTGGATTGTCGCTAAATGAAGTAACGCTGCCGGTACCTGTGGTAGATACAGCAAAATAGTTTTCACTGATTTTGGTATCACTCCCGTGGTCATTGGTGATATTTAGTCTTATCTCAAAAAATCCGGCACTGGTAAACGCAAGTTTCATGATCTGGCTACTTAGTGTGCCTTCATTTATCGTATAGTTGGCGGGAGTTATAGTCCACGTACGCGAAGTAGCTTCTTCGCCTAAAGATATATCTGTAAGAGTCACTTCTTCATTTACTTTTAAACTCTTTTTGGTGGATTCAAAATTAGCAATTGGTGCTAGTTCATTTACTGTAATCTTACGAATAACGTGACTACCAACAGCCATACTGTTCTCAGTAGCGTATAAGTTGCCAGCACCATCATTTACTAAATCTGACAATTCTGTGAAAGAAGCTCCAGCTCCTGCACCATCTTTTACGGCAAACTCTGTCGGATTTCCAGCGAATGTTGTTACTGAGTTGTTCGACTCGTTTATAGCTCTAATAACATTTTGATCGGCCACGTAGATTATTCCATTCATTACGGTTATTCCTTTTGGAGACTTAAAACGAGCTTCTGCTAGCGTTCCATCTACGATGTTAAAAACCCCAGGACCAGTAGTTGGACCAGCTAAAGTAGTAGTAACTCCAGAGAATATATTTATTTTACGAATGTTACCGTTCCACGGGTCTGTCACCACTATTGAGTTGTTAGTATATATCGCAACTCCCCACGGTCTGCCAAATCGTGCAGCCGCACGAGTACCGTCTGCTGCACCTTGTGTATTGGCAGTGCCAGCTAGCGTGGTTACAACGCCCGATGGCGTAATTTTACGTATCGTGTAGTTGCGTAAATCAGTTACATATAAATTGCCATCGTTATCTATGGTAATATCTGTAGGTTGATTAAATCTGGCCGAGGTGCCCGTACCGTTTGCAGACCCAGTTGTACCTTGACCAGGCAGTCCTTGGGTAGGAGCAGCACCTGCAAAAGTAGAGGCTACCTGTCCGTTACCCAGATTTACATATCTCGCAATTTTCCGTATGCAGTGATTGTCTACATCTGCAACATATATATTCCCATTTGTGTCGGAGGCCATTCCTGTGGGGTTTCTGTAGGTGGCTTGTGTACCTGTCGCGTTTTTATACCCTTCAGATAATGTAGGTTGTTGTAGACTCCCGCTGCGTATGTAAAGCTTATTGGTCGTTACTATTCTTATCTTATTTTTCTCACTGATATACATTTTCCCAGTGTTATCAAAACAAAGCCCACTAGGATTACTGAAGTAGGTGTCTGTTAAACCTTTATCTGAGGTAGATTCATAGTTGTTGTCCGCATCATTATTCACTTTGCCTGCATAGGTTACTACATTCTGTGCATTAGCTAAGTATGCCAGCACAGTAAGACATAAAGTTAGTGTCGTAGTTTTAATCATATTTTTGGTTTTAATTTTTGGTTGTATTTACGCAAAGTATCCGTTTATGTTCATTTCTATAGCAGTGTCTATATCAGTGTAGTTTCTAGGCGAAAAATCTTCGCCAGTAATACTTTCATATAACTCTATATACCGCTCACTTACCGTTTGTGTAAATTCAGGAGTCATTTCAGGTATGTTTTGCCCTTCTTTGCCTTGAAAGCCCTCAGAGATGAGCCACTGCCGCACAAATTCTTTGCTTAGTTGGCGTTGTTGTTGGTCTTCATCCTGTATTTTTTGGTAGGTATCTGCGTAGAAATACCGGGAACTGTCTGGAGTATGTATTTCATCTATCAGCATGATCTCATCACCTTTTTTGCCAAACTCATACTTGGTATCAACGAGTATAAGACCTTGTGATGCGGCATGCTTTGTGCCGTGAGAAAAAAGGGCAAGAGCATACTCCTTGAGCTCTGCAAGCTCTTTTTTCTTGATAATGCGTTCTTCTATTATTGCCTCGTAGCTTATGTCGAGGTCGTGACCGCTTTCTGCTTTTGTGCTTGGAGTTAGTATGGGTTCTGGAAGTTTATCATTTTCTTTCAACCCGTCTGGAAGTGAAACTCCACATACCTCTCTTTTTCCGGATTTGTACTCACGCCATGCATGCCCTGCAAGGTATCCGCGAACTACGAATTCTACAGCGTATGGCTCACATTTGTGACCTATTGTTACGTGTGGATCGGCTTCGCTAAGCTTCCAATTGGGCACTATGTGTTTCGTGTCATCTAAAAATTTTGAAGCTATTTGATTGAGTACCTGTCCTTTGTAGGGTATAGCACTCGTTAGTACATGATCAAATGCAGAAATCCTATCGGTTGCAACCAGTACTACAAAATCCTCCTTTACGGTATATACATCGCGTACCTTTCCGCGTATAAATTTGGATTGATCTTTGAAGAAAAAATTAGTTGATATTAACGTCTTTTCTTGTCCTTTTCCCATCATTTTCGAAATATTCTATATCAAAAGTAAAAATAAGACTTAATATGGCTAAAGGTTACGTGTAATATCACAGACTCGAAAGAAATTGCATTGCGTCTACATTGTCTGCAAAATCTTGTAGTTCAGGGCTTTGAGACTTGCCATAAGGTATAGTGTCTACCTTAGAATAGTTACCCACAATACATTGTATATCAGAGCGGTTTTTTTCAACAAAGGAATCCAGTTGTTCATGGTTTTGGTAATAGGCATAGTGCAGGCATGCCAGTGGAGCGTGCAGACTCTCTCTCTCTTTGGGCAATGCAAAGCCTGTATCTAGGTGCTGCTCCGTATTCATAAGAAGCAGTGCTCTATGGTAGGTGTAGTTGTTTGCGTATTTATTGTGATTTGCTAATTCTTTGTACTTCATGAAAGCATCAAGAATGGTCGTAATATTCATGCCAGTAGGCAAGTAGATGAAACTTACATTGCGGCAGCCAAGTCCAAAGTACTGAAAAACATCATCTGCGAGACGTGCTAAGTCCTCATCAGACTCCGTACCATCGAGTATTGCCATTGACTTACGGTTCTTGCGTAGTAAGCTTGGTATGCCTTTAAAATAGTGCTCAAAGTATCGAAAACTATTGTTGCTACCTGTTGCTATTACTGCATCTATATTATTTACACGTTCTACTACCTCAATTCTAGCGGCTAGTTTTGGCTCTAGCTCTATAAGCCAATCTACGAGTAGTAGCATGACATACTTATCGTCACTACTTGGTTTTATCACAGCTATATTCCCGCTTAGTATTACGCACAATAGATCGTGAAAACCAACCAAAGGGATATTTCCAGCCATAATCACACCCACTTTGTGTGGTGTTTGAGCAAATGCATAGTGTTCTACAAAAGGTAAGAGTTTGTCTGCTACCAACTCTTGTTGCCAATGACCGAGTGCCAACCAATAGTTATCTCGTGTGAGCCAGTTATTTGCTACATAAGTTTTTGTTACGGTAAGTTGGAGCTTTTCGTCTGTGCTGTTGAGTTTGCCCCCTAGGCCTACAAATGCATCTACTATGGCTTGTTTATTTAGCATAAATTGTAATGCAAAGGTGCTATTTCTTCATAATATGTTTACAGTATACCAACATTCTTATCCATATTTTGTGCGAACTTTGGAATCCTACAAATGTAAAGAACACAAAAATGGCTTGGAGAAAACTAGAAGGAGAACTACTACACCGCGATATTATGATAGAAGTAGAGGAGGCACTAAAGGCAGAGCAGGGGAATAATATAAAAGTATGCATTGGGTCAGACTCGCAAGTAAAAGGAGACATCACCGCGTTTGCTACAGCAATCGTATTCTTACGGCAGGGCAAAGGAGGCTTTGCATTTGTGAATAAATATGCGAGTGAGCATACATTTTCCATAAAAGAACGAATGATACAAGAAGTGAGTGATAGTGTATGCTTTGCATACAAAATTTGTCCTATTTTGGATAAGTATAACACAGAGCTAGAAGTACACGCAGATATCAATACAGACCCGAATTTTAAAAGTAATGTGGCTTTCAAAGAAGCAATGGGATACATACTGGGCATGGGGTATACTTTTAAGGCTAAACCAGATGCCTTTGCGAGTACGTATTGTGCAGGGAAAGTGGTGAGCTAAAGTGGGCACGAGTTTATGACAGTATGATAAAAATACTCCACACCTAAAAATGAAGCATTGGGTACATACGCTCTCTGGTATACTTGCCCGGCACGTATTTGCTCATTCAAAGGAGATGACATCCTAGCAAGTAATCACCTATCTTTGCCTTAGTAAATAGACAATCATTTGGCAAGAATATTAGCACTAGACTATGGCGGAAGACGCACTGGCATAGCCACAACAGACCCGCTTCAGATTATAGCTACTCCGCTTATCACCGTACAAACAGAAGATTTGATGGACTACCTTACCGATTATATTGCCAAAGAGGATGTATGCGATCTATTGGTAGGTCAGCCGACCCGCCACGATGGATCATTCTCTGGAATAGAGAAATACATATTGGAGTTTATAGAAAAATTCAAAGCAAAATTTCCTACCATACCGGTACACCGCATTAATGAGATGTATAGTTCTAAAGATGCTATGCAAGCACTCATAGCTAGTGGTGTAAAAAAGAAAGGAAGACGCGACAAGAAATTGTTGGATAGCACTGCCGCTACGTTACTTTTGCAGGAGTTTTTGTACGAACAATGATATACCCAATACGAGCATATGGAGACCCCATTTTACGCATAAAATGCGAAAAAATTACTGATTTCGGTGACGATTTTCAGAAACTGGTAGTAGACATGTATGAAACCATGGATGCCAGTGATGGAGTAGGTCTTGCCGCTCCGCAAATAGGCAAACCATTGCGTTTGTTTATGATAGATAGTACTCTTTTTGATAAAGAAAATAAGGATGGAGTACGTATGGCTTTTGTAAATCCTACTGTAGTGGATGAGACAGGGGAGGAGTGGGCTTTTGAAGAAGGTTGCTTGAGCATACCTGATGTACGAGAGGACGTAAGCAGAAAGGCTAAACTTACACTACAATACCAATCCATTACAGGTGAAAACCTTGAAAAAAGCTTTGATGGAATGACTGCACGTGTTATACAGCACGAGTACGATCATATTCAAGGCATACTTTTTACCGACCATATCTCAGCATTCAAAAGACAATTGTTGAAGAGCAAACTAACTAAAATTAGTAGTGGTAAGGTTAACGTACACTACCGTATGAAGTTTCCCAAGAGAAAATAAATGGGTAAATACATAAGCATTTACAGACCCATAAATATGGCATTCATTGCCATAGCACAGTGGTTGTGTGCTTATTTCCTAAATTCCAAGGCTCAACATTCGTGGATAGCTGACGGTGGAATTTATTGGCTCATGTGTGGCACTGCAGCGTGTGCGGCATTTGGCTATTGGGTCAATGATCTGCTTGATCGTCGAAGAGATTTTATTAATGGAGGTACCCTCTCATTCATACATCGTATGGATGTAAAGTTGGTATATATTCATCTGCTCATCTTTATATTGCTTGCATTATTGTGTGGGAATGCCCTAGGTGCTTGGTTTGTAGGCTTATTCATAGTTACAATACTCTTTCTATTTCTGTATAGCAAATGGCTTAAAAATATAGCGGTAGTAGGTAATGTGATTATTGCACTGCTCAGCTTTTATAGTATCCTATCGGTGTATGTGTTATTCCGTGACATAGAGCCATTACTCATAATCTACTTTGCTATGCTGGCTGCTGGAATCACGCTCTGTCGCGAGATCATAAAAGATGCAGAAGACATAGATGGAGATCGGGAAACTGGAGCCAAAACATTGCCTATTGTAGGCGGGCTCAATACGGCTAACATTACCGTATATGCCATTATTCTATTTCTCATTCCTATTGCGGTAGTAACGCTTTATGCTCAGCAGTCTTATTTTCAAGGAATGTTGATGTATGTGTATTATATCTACAGTGCATTGTTTGTCGTGTTGCCATTATTTAAGGTGGCTATAGATGTACGCTATGCATCAGAGAAGTACGAGTATACACGACTTAGCTTAGTACTCAAATATGTCTTTTTTACGGGCATATTATCTATTCTCTTTTTTTAATTTCAACTATGAAAATTTTACTTGGATCTAATTCTCCCCGTAGAAATGAGCTACTGACTCAGATGGATATTGATTTTACCAAAGTAAAGATCAATTGTGATGAAGACTTTGATGAGGCAATGCATTCCAGTGAAGTTCCTGTATTCCTTTCTCAGAAAAAATCGGAAGCGTATACCGCCTTGCAAGAAAACGAATTGCTTATCACGGCAGATACAGTTGTGGTGAATGGAGATGAAATACTGAATAAACCAACAGATGCCCAGGAAGCAGAAAAAATGCTTCGCTCGCTCAGTGGTAAATCACATGAGGTTATCACAGGAGTTACATTAAGAACACGGGACAAAGAAGTGAGCTTTAGTAGCTCTACTAAAGTGTGGATAGATGAGTTGTCACCAGCAGATATAGAGCACTATATTTCTAAGTACAAACCGTACGATAAAGCAGGTGCGTATGGTATCCAAGAATGGTTTGGATTATCACAAGTAGTTAAAATTGAAGGGTGCTTTTATAATGTAGTAGGATTACCATGCAGCTTACTGTATAAACGTTTAAAAAACGACTACGATGCACTGTAGACTATTTGGTATAGTGCTATTGTTAGCTGCTGTGGGAACTGCAAGTGCCCAAGATAAGGTGTCTTCCAAGTGGTCTTTACTCACGGCGTATGAGGTAAACTATACGGGCAATAATGCAGTGCTACATGCTGTGTACAAACCGAGCAAAAAACAAACCATAGAAGTCGGTCTTAACTATAATTTTTCTGATGGGTTTGCCGCAAATCCTGTAGTTGGTATGGGTATTTCGTATGGTTACAGCGTATTGCAAACAGCTAGTTGGGAAGCAACTATTGGAGTAGACTACCGAAGGCAAAAACCAATAGCCATAGTCAATATTCAGACGATAACATACACAACCAAAGTGGCATATACCATAAACCAACGGTGGTCTGCATTTACCCGAATAGGTTATGGACTAGCTGCTGAGCGGGCCCGCAGTGCTGGACCATTTACCCAAAGCAATAATATTACAGGATCATTAAGTTTAGGATGCGTTTTTCATTTGTAATACTCATAATCATTGGCTGTTTTCTTAGTTGTACTAGAGAATTACTTCCTACCAATACCATACA
>CAWVTO010000035.1:0-13120 GCA_963932895.1 uncultured bacterium | reverse complement strand
GTCCTTGGAACATTCTCCATCAATGGACCACTGAAATGCAGCGGACTAGAAATAGCTCAGTATAATGAGGCTAAATTACAAAGTACTTTTGGCAAGCATTTTCAACTTATGGAATGTTTTACCTCGGACCACACTACACCTTTTGACACTACTCAGAATTTTATTTTTACGCGAATGAGTAAAAAATAGAAATACCTAAATTTCTCTTATTTAGAATGTAGAACCTCCTATTCTAGGGTATTATGTATCTGTATTCCTCCAAAATTCTTCTCGTGTTCTAAATAAACGCTAACGCCAACATTTTATGATTCACTATTTTTAATTAATCCAAATAAAAATAACTTTGCAGCATAATATAAAAATAATGAAACATATTTACACGATTATATGCCTTATTATCTGTACATTAGCCTACGGACAAGGCGAAATGGACAGCTTCAGCAATTACCACCAAAACGCAGCAAGAACACTTCTAGAAAGCAAGCAAGGTGGACTAGTAATGGGTGCATACGGAGAGATTCACTACGAGCAGCCATTTGGCAATAACACAAAATACAACGGCGACTTAGATGCTGAGCGAATGGTCCTGCTCTTCGGATATAAGTTTGACAAGAAGACCTCATTTATCACAGAAATAGAAATAGAGCACATCAAAGAAGTATTTCTGGAGCAGGCTTACCTAAACTATCAAGCTAAACCTTGGTTAAATGTACAAGCTGGCCTACTACTAATCCCTATGGGACTAATGAATGAATACCACGAACCAACCATATTCAATGGTGTAAATAGGCCAACCATTGCCAAAGCTCTCTACCCAAGTACATGGAGAGAAATAGGTGCCGGTATAGCAGGAAATTTACCTAATGCAGCACTCCGCTACCAACTCTACGCTGTGAACGGACCTATGGGTTATAACAATGGGGCACAACTAGACGGCAGCAAACCACTACGAGGAGCTCGCCAAAAAGGTGCACAGGTTACTATGACCGCACCAGACCTAAGTGCCAAGATTAATTACTACGGAATAAAAGGGCTTGACATTGGTCTGGCAGGTTATGTTGGAACTACAGAATCTAATCTATTTGACGGAATAAATAGAGATAGCCTAAGTCAAATGGCTACAGCTGACAGCTCGGTCATAGGAATACAGATGGTAGGACTAGATGTAAGATACCAAGCTAAAAAATTCCAAGCAAAAGGAGAGCTATTCTTCTCTAACTTTAGCAACACAAAACAGTACAATGCATTCACTAGCAAAGACCTAGGTTCTAGCATGTTTGGTTACTACGCAGAAATAGGATATGACATCTCTGACTTGCTTCACATCAAAAAACGTCTTTTACCATTCGTTCGCTATTCTGAGTACAATACGCACAACACAGTAAATTCAGACATTGTCACTAATGCATCTTATGACCGTACAGTTTTAACCGCAGGAATATCCTTTTTCTTAAATGAATCGTTCGTCGTGAAGGCAGACTACCAAAACTTCAACGATGCAAACAATAATGAACTACATCAGTTCAATACAGGAATAGGTTTCTGGTTCAGATAAAAACACAGTGAGCAAAAGACTCTCCAGCATATTAATCATACTTTGGGTAGCTACTACAACAATGGCTACCTACAGCTACCTGCCTCATTATCTCACCAAGAAAATGAACAGGCACCTTGCCAAGATATTTGGCAAGGAGGTGAAATACAAGGAGATATGCATAGCAGACTCACTCGCCATAGGTCACCAAGTATTCGAGGTAACCATTGCAGATACTCTAAGCGGATACTCCATAATAACGAGGGCTTTGGGCTGTAAAATAGGAGGCTGTGACAAGCCCAACAAAGACACTATTTCCTTTGAGGAATTCTTTTTCCTTACTGCTTTTGACAAGCAGAAAAACATTAAAAAAGTACGCGTACTCGAATACACATCAGACCACGGATACCAGATAGCAAACAAGGGCTGGCTCAAGCAATTTGAAAAAGCTAAAACATTTACGGTAGGTAAAAATATAGACGGCATATCCGGAGCTACCATCTCTGTAAAAAGCATCACCAAAGGAGTAAATGAGCAAATAGATATTTTAGAATCTCTATTCTAAAATATCCCTAAATTCGCCCAATGGCCAACACTCCTTTCGACATCAATTGCTACAATCATCTACAGGAGCGATTCCAGAATATTTTTGATGACGACCTCATAAATGAAATCTGCCACAATGGCCAGCTAAAAGCCTACAATGCCGAAGAGACCATCGTAAATATTGGTGATGAGATGAAGCGTTTTCCGCTCATAGTAAAAGGATCACTCAAGATACTAACCGAAGACAGTGAAGGAAAAGAACTACTGCTCTACTACCTAGAGATGGGCGATACCTGTGCGATAACACTTACACTCGACACTCACGGCCAAAAAAGCAAAATACGAGCAATAGCAGAGGAATACACTGAAGTCTTATTTCTACCAGTAGATAAAGTAGATGAGTGGATGGCCAAGTACAAAAAATGGCGTCATTTCATTATGGAAACGTACAACTATCGCATGAATGAAATGCTGGAAGCCATAGATACACTTGCATTTCACAATATGGAAGAACGTCTACTGAAATACCTTAGAGACAAATCCATGGTAACAGGGGACAATGAAATACACAATACCCACGCACAAATAGCCAATGACCTACACTCTAGTAGGGTAGTAATAAGCCGTATACTGGCTAAGCTAGAAATTGACGGACGTATAAAGTACAGCCGAAACAAGGTGGAACTACTCAAATTTTGAGTGACGACAGTTATGTAACTTACATTACATATCTGTGGTCAAAGTGGACCTATTTTTGCACAGTATTAGAAAGCAATACGCTTCAGATACAACACACAGAACATTAAATACTTTTGTAACAAATGAATATAGAGCAGATATACACCGGATGCCTAGCACAAGGAGCTTACTACATAGAGAGCAATGGCGAAGTAGCCATTATAGATCCACTCAGAGAAACCGAGCACTATATAGCCCGAGCAAAGCATGACGGAGCAGAAATTAAGTACATTTTTGAGACACACTTTCATGCAGATTTTGTAAGTGGACACATTACGCTTGCAGCCAGAAGTGGGGCTACTATAGTATACGGTCCTACCGCTAAAACAGGATACAAATCCCATATAGCTAAAGATGGCGAGCAGTTTCAAGTAGGAGATATTACTATAACCGCCCTGCACACACCTGGTCATACGATGGAGAGCACCACGTACTTATTGAAAGACAAAGACGGAAAGGACCACTGCATTTTTTCTGGAGACACCCTTTTCTTAGGAGATGTAGGCAGACCAGACCTTGCTCAAAAGGCCGCTACTATGACTCAAGAAGACCTTGCAGGAATATTATTTGACAGCCTCAGAACTAAAATAATGCCACTAGCAGATGATGTAATTGTATACCCAGCACATGGTGCAGGGAGTGCTTGTGGTAAGAATATGATGAAGGAAACCGTAGATATTCTCGGCAACCAAAAACGAGTAAATTATGCACTGCGTGCAGACATGACCCGTGAAGAATTCATACAGGAAGTAACAGACGGTCTTGCATCTCCGCCATCCTATTTTCCGTTAAATGTAGCAATGAACAAAGATGGCTACGCCAACTTATCAGACATAATAAAGAAAGGGAGCAAAGGGCTGTCTCCAGCAGCGTTTGAAACCACAGCAAACGAAACAGAGGCCATAATCATAGACACACGTCACCAGACAGATTTTGTAAAAGGATTTATACCCCAGAGCATTTTTATCGGAATAGACGGCGGATTCGCTCCTTGGGTAGGTGCACTTATCAAAGACACCAAACAGCCGATATTACTCATAGCAGAGGAAGGCAGAGTGGAAGAAGTAATCACAAGACTAGGACGTGTAGGTTTTGACAATACCATAGGCTACTTAGCCGGAGGTTTTGATGCTTGGAAAGAAGACAACAGAGAAATTGACACCATTCTATCCATACCTGCAGCTCAGTTTGAGCAAGAAGTAACAGAAACCCATCTCTCTGTTTTTGATGTACGCAAAAAAGGTGAGTGGGAAACACAACACCTAGCAGTAGCAAGTCACGTATGCCTTAGCGGAGTAACCGAGCAGTTAGCAGAATTCCCTAAAGAAAAGAATTTCTATGTGCACTGTGCAGGCGGATACCGCTCAGTGATAGCATCGAGCATATTAAAAATGAGAGGATACCACAATGTGATAGACATCGCTGGTGGTTTTGATGAAATAAAGAAGACTAACCTACCAATGCAAAACGTTATTGAAGCTTAACATGAAGATAAACACACCTGTACAATTTGGCCGCATACTATTAAGTTTCCTTTTCGTATTTGGGGCAGTAAGTAAGCTGGTCTCTATGCCCTTTTTTGATGGTATGGTCGCAGAGTTACTGCTAGGCAAAGACTACTTTGACAACCCTAGCGGAATGACATGGGTACAATGGATCACCCGCATACTTGTAGCCATAGAGTTGGTTCTTGGCCTAGCCTTATTGCAAGGCAAATGGTTTAAGAAACTAGTACTTCCTGCCACTATGGGAATGCTCATACTTTTCACTATACACTTGTTTTACGAAGGGTTTAGCCAAGTCAATGGATTCACAGAAGGCAACTGCGGTTGTTTTGGAGATGTATTGCCTATGACCAATCTAGAGTCTATCATTAAGAATGCGATAGGAATGCTCGCGGGTATTTTTGTATGGATCAAGTATAAAAAAGAAGACCTTTTTGCGGGCTGGGTAGCTCCCTCCTTTCTTGGTCTTATTACCTTATTTACATTAAGCTTTGGAATAAAAAGTTATGAAGCAGTAACACCTGCAGTAGTGAGTGACTTGGCATTAGTAACGACACCAGTAGAATTGCCAACGTTAGATACAACCAACACAACAACAGAAAGCGATTTGCCTGAGTTAGAAAAGGATGCTGTTAAGAAACAAACTCCGCCTTCTGCTCCAGTAGCAGAACCTAAAAAAACACCAACAGTAGAAGAAGTCCCTGACGACTTACCTCAAGAAGTAGCACCTGTAGTACAACAAACTCCTGGTGATAAAACACTGCAATTACTCTACACCTATGCTCCGGCTATAGCCTCACAAAACTTAGCTTATAGCTCTAAGTTAGTTTGCTTGTTTAGTATGACCTGTAGCCATTGCCAAGAAGTATACCGAGATATATCTGCAATGAAGGCAAGTGGCAAATTACCCAATCTGTATCTTGTAAATTATGGTACAGCATACGAGCAAAACTACTTTTTTACTCAAGCAGGAGATGCAAACGATCCACATACACGTACCGAAGAATTTCCCAATTTTAAGCGAATGCTTGAGGGCAAAACGTACCCCAGAATACTCTACGTAAAAGACGGCAAAATTCTACAAGAATGGGACGTAGACACCTATGAAAAAGTTGGTTTCATGAAATACTTTGGGATCGAAAAACTAGAAGAGAAAAAAGAAGGTGGCGGACTACAATTGGAACTGCAAGACGGAGCTAGTCCGTGGTAAGTTGAATGACTTGTGCAGCTGTAGAGCGGTAAGACACAATGATTCTATTTGCATTCCAATGAATGCAATCACCTTAACTTAAACTCTACTCCTAGCCTTAGGTATTGGTTCCTCGGTTTCTGCTCATAGCTGCTCAGTATAGAATTTAATCCTAATCCATATCCATAACTGCTCCACAGGTTCCATCTTGGAGTAAGCCATAGTTTGACGCCTACAGCGGCATTTGCTTGTAGTACTATTTTAGATACTTCCTCACTATTTGCCAGAGCTACTATGGATGTACCTGGTACAGCTGTGCTATCTGCTCGTATTGGTTGCGGCAGTGAATAGTTGCCCCTAGCCTTTTGCAAGATCAACGTATTTAGACCCGCCTCTGCAAAATAGCGTAGGCGATTCTTGCCAAAATTGTACTGTAGATTTAAGGGTACAGAAATGTAGTTAAAAGAAACACCACAACCTTCGCACACTTGATTCGTAGTACTAACCAATGTACTGTCCACATTCTGCTGAGTAATCAGAACTACACGTGTACCTCGTGGCGTAGTGGCGTATCTATTATTGGATATCCTAGGTGCAGTAGTGTACGTATATGCTTCACTCGTTTCTGTATAATTGGTATACTCTTTTAGACGCAGTACTCCTATTCCAGAGCTTAGCATCCACTTTCCCCGTTTCACCCCTACATTAAGGCCATAGTTATACGAGTTTTGAGCATTAGACTTACCCAAGTTCCCTTCCTCGTCAGTGATGTTTTCTGGTATCATCGCATTCTTTGCATAGTTTACATATCCAGCATAGGGGCTTAGGTATATGCTAAACTTCTTCTTACTAGGGTAGGACAAAAAGGCCATTTTAGCTGGACTATGGAAACTTAAATCGTATGCAAATCCGCTTACGGTAATTCCATTCGCAGTTATCTCGTGCATAAAATCAGCTTTTAATAAGGTATCCGACTCTAAACTAGGCCAGGCGGCTGTAGACACGCCATTGCTTGTCATACTTGCTTGACCAACGTTAGCACCGTTATTTACACTTGCAGCTAGCACAGAAATACGGTCTCCCGTTATTGGAACATACGGCTCTGTATTCCTAAAACCATTGTCTGTAGGGTCTAGGTATGTGGCATTGCTCGAGGCAGTATTTGTTGCTATACCCGTTGGTTTAGTCACTTCATCCTTATGCGGAGAAGCTGAAACCGCACCTTGTCCAGTTGCCGCAGTTTTTTCTGGTTCTATAACTAAGACTGGAGTCTTGTCCGAAGGTTTCGCTAGCCTATGGGGAATGCCTGTTGTCATGTCTGCTTCCGTAGCATTCTTGTCCAATGGCATATCAGCGAGTACTGCAGGAGTATTTACAGTAGCGTCTGATTGTTCATAACACAGAAAAGTTATGCCACTGATAAGTAGCAAGCTTCCAAAACCAAGGAGTAACCGGTAGCGGGCAAAGAAGCCTACTTTATGGGTATTGAGCATCTGCTCCATACCGGCCCAACTAGCATCGGAGTACTCCATCCCCTTGCTGTCTAAGCCTTTTTTAAATATATCGTCTATATTACTCATCCTCTTATTTCTAAAGATTGTCTTTCTTTTGTTGTTTGTGCTTCAAGCATGGCTTTTAGCTTTTTGCGAGCATCGCTCACATGCCATTTACTTGTTCCTTCTGAGATACCCAGGTAATCGGCTATCTCTCTATGCTTGAACCCGTCTATGGCATACATATTAAATACCTTCTGTGTCACATCGGGTAATCTACCCATCATATTCCTGAGCACCTGTGCGTCAAACTGCAAGTCTGCCTGATTGTAATCTACTGCAGTATCCACATCAGAATAGTCTGTAAGATGAATATTGGCGATGTATTTTTTCTCTTTTCTAAACTCATCTATCAGATGGTTTACCAGAATATTGCGAATCCAAGTAGCTAATGCATATTGATTATCATACTTCTCCAGATTCTTGAGCACTCTGTAGAAACCGCCATTCATCCGTTGGAGGGCTTCGTCCTCATTGTGTGTATAGCGTAGAGCTATGCTACTCATTAACGGGAAATACCGCTTGTACAGCTCGTTCTGCGAACGCCTGTCTTGCTGTATACATCCCTGTATGAGTTCTTGCTCTGTCATCCCTTTACCTAAAACCACAAAAAGAAGGAACCTACCGTCAAGCTCCTTCTTTCGTCTGTAGTTAAAGCTCTCTATTTCTGTATGTATAGTTTACTATTCTTTACTTGATTTCCTGCTCGTAGGCTTAGGAAATAAAGTCCATTGGGTTGAGCAGTCATATCTATCCTATACTCGTTTGTACCCGTATGTCCGTTTCTTTCTGTTGCAAAAACTGTTTGCCCAAGGCTGTTCATAGCTATGATACTTATGGTTTCACTCGCTTGCAGATTTAGCTTTATAGTATACGAACCGTTACTTGGGTTAGGATACACACTTAACTCATTTATCACCTCTACATCTGCTGTGCCCAGTAAGTCTTTCTCATCTACTACTGTTATACCAAAACCGCCTTTTTTGAGCAAATTACCGTTGGAATCTAGCCCTATACTATCACAGTACGTGCTACTGCATCCTGATATAGAGTCTGAAATAGTCAGACACAGGTTGTACAAACCAAAGGAGCCATACTGATGTGTAGGATACTGAGCCGTAGAGGTGGTTCCATCTCCAAAATTCCAAAAATAGGTAGTAGTAGAGGTGGTTCCAGTGCTGCTATTGATAACGTAGAGATTGAACTGATTGGTCGTATCTATACCAAGATAATAGGACGCTTGGCAGTTTGGGCTTCCTATGGTTAAGGTGTCTCCATCACCACCACAATAAGAAGAGTCTGCTCTGTACACATTGTAGTAAACACTACCATTGGTACTACCACTAAAGGTATGCGTTGCATACTGACCGTTATATGTAGTTGTAGAAGAACCTTCGTAAACACTCCAAGTCGCAAAGCCTCCAGAAGGAGGATTACTTCCCGAGAAATAGTACCTGTTGCTATTTAGGCTATCTATACTATAACTCATAGTAGGAGAGCAGTTTACTATTGCATTACCCACCGTTATCGTAGTGCACGTACTATCGCAAACTACAGGTAGGCCAAGACTATCGTAAGCTGTTAAAACATAAAGGCAGATGGTATAGGTACCTGCACTTGTATATGTATGCGTAGGATTAGTAGCGGTATCTGACGTGCCGTCTCCAAAGTTCCACAGGTAATTTATACCCGTAGAGTTGTTAGAGAAGTATACCGGATACGAACTTGCACTTGTATTCAACGAATCTGGATATGCAGAGAAGCTTGCCGTACAAGTTGAAGTGCTGGCAATAGTCAATGTTTGGCAAAAAGAATCGCACAATAAAGTATCACCTACAGAATCTACATCGAACACGAAAAGACAAGCGTTATATGTACCAGAGTTCGTATAAGTATGCGACGGGTTGTTACTGTACCCATAGTTACCGTCACCATAAGACCATTGTATGATATTACTTGATGTGGTAGAATCGTAGAAATTGACGGTATTCCCAGAAATGGAAGTCCAAAAATAAGCATCGCAAGAGGGCGGAATAGTTTGTCCAGGCACGTATACCGATTGGCATATAGAGTCACACAAGTTTCCAGAACTATCATACGTGGTAAGACATACTGTCCTATAACCAGCCGTAGCGAATGTATAGCTTGGATTGTATGAGGCAGAGCTATTGTTACCGCCAAACCACCAGTAGGCCGTTACTGCATTGGTAGAGGTATTATTGAAATTAATCTTGTAGGGGTTCGAGAAATCTACTGCGGTATTGAAAGCTGCATTACAAAGCGAATTGTTAGCCCCACCTATTACAGTAAGTGTAGACGCTACAGAATCACACATTTGCCCTGCACTATCATACAAAGTATAGTAGACACTATACGTACCTGCACTAGGAAAAACATGCGAGGCGTACTGGCTGTAGTACGTAGTATCATTACTGCCCAAATCCCCAATTGTAAAGCTTGCACTACCTCCTGCAGGCGGTGTACTACCATAGAAATAATGCCTGAGGGAGTTGGATGTATCTACATTGCTGGTATAGCTCGCATTGCAATTACTTGCAGCGGTTATAGTAACCGTAAGGTAAGTAGTATCATCGCAATTTGCGAGACTATCGTATATATAAAGAGAAGCCATATACGTTCCATTGGTTGTATATGTATGGCTAACAGTAGTGCCATATCCTCCACTCCCATCGCCAAATCCCCAATAAGAATCGTGGCTGTTGACACTGAATGACGAGTCATAAAAAGTCACTGTAGTTCCACTCTGTGTAAAATAAGCTCCTGCAGTGCACTGTGCTTGAGCACGCTGACCAAAGAAGGCCAAAATTCCGGTAATTAATACTAATCTTAATTTCATAAATATGTATAGTGTAAATGTACCGCTATATACGTAGTGGTTTTGCAAATGGTTGGGTACATATCATAAAAAAATAGACGTGTCACCCAGTCCATCAAGAAAAAGCTTTACGGATCATCATGGGATATAACAAAAATAAGGAAGAATCAAACAGCATGCTGTACCTCAAAATAAAACACCTACGGAGTGGCAACGGAATTTTTTGACACCATTTTGAGATTATCGAGGATTCATGTACGACAATCATCCTACTGCATCTACCTCTGTATGAAGTTGTTTAACTTGTCCATTTTGGTCTGCCAACTAAATTTCACACCTTTGTCTTCATGAAAAGCAATTGTGCTGCATTTTTTTTGGATTATAACGGACTAAAACCTACCGAAGCATGAAACATCTTTTCGTTTTTTTTCAACTCCTGTTTATTTTATTCTTTTTTTACTTTGGCACAGTGCTCAAGTTGGATTGGTTTACGACCCTACAATTGACAGGCATAGCCTTAGGGTTGTGGGCCATACGCAGCGTAGGAGAAAACAACTGGAGTGTATATCCTATTCCCAACAAAGATAGTACGATAACCAGCACCGGCCCTTTCGGCTATATACGGCACCCAATGTACTCAGCACTATTACTCTTTATGGCAGGAATAACGCTACGCTCCTACGGATGGTTTGTTTGGATGGTATATGGATTATTGCTCATACTGCTGGTACTCAAAATAGTGTATGAAGAGAAGCAACTACTAGCCAAACATACGGAGTATACTGACTATAAGAAAGCAACCAAGAAGCGATTGATCCCGTATATTTGGTAGAGTGAGATACCGGTTAGGTGCTTCTAGTGCACGATTACGTGCTCTTTGCCAGAAATTTATCAAAAAAGCAATCTTATCGAAGTGCTAATTACTATTTAAGCTCTTGCTGCCACGCCCAGGCGTGCTTCATCATATCCGCTATACCATACTGAGCAGACCAGCCCAGCAAATTATTTACTTTGGTAGTGTCTGCATAGATTTGCTCTATGTCTCCACCTCTTCGTGGTCCAATGCTATAGTTAAGCTTTACACCGTTTACCTCTTCAAAGGTATTTATCACTTCTAACACTGAGTTTCCTTTGCCGGTACCTACGTTGAATATATCTACTTTGAGGTCCATGTCATCGCAGTACGACAAAGCCTTGACATGTGCTTTTGCAAGATCTACTACATGTATATAATCCCGAACACACGTACCGTCTTCTGTACTGTAATCATCCCCAAATACAGTAAGCTCTTTGCGTATGCCTGCAGCGGTTTGTGTTACAAACGGAATTAGATTATTCGGTATCCCAAGCGGCAATTCTCCAATTTTGGCACTGGGGTGTGCTCCTACAGGATTAAAGTACCTAAGTAGAATTGACTTAAACTCTTTGTGCTTTGCGAAGTCGTTAATGATGTCTTCTCCCAGTATTTTGGTAGTACCGTACGGGCTTTCAGCTTGCTGTATTACTGTATTCTCTGTTACAGGCAAATCAGCCGCTGCTCCGTACACCGTGCAGCTGGATGAGAATATCAGATTGGATACTTTAAATTTTTCCATGGTGCTTAGTACAGAGATGAGTCCCGAAATATTATTCTGATAATATAGAATGGGATTCTCTACAGACTCACCAACTGCTTTGTGAGCAGCAAAATGAATTACTCCGTCAAAAGCGTGTTTGATAAAAAGGCTCTTCAGCATTTCGGAGTCATTTACGTCTCCTATACATAGCTCAAAGGATTTTCCCGATATTTCTTCTATTCTGTTTTCTACAGATTGCTTTGAGTTATTGAGGTTATCAATCACCACCACCTCATAGTTTGCTGCTTGCAGCTCTACTACGGTATGACTACCTATATAGCCCAATCCTCCTGTTACTAGTATCTTTTTCATTGATCCGTCGCAAAAATACACACAACGATAGGTTTGATAGGTAATAAGGTTAGAAAATTAGATTATCCAACGCGGTACTCCATATGATCCAGCATGGCAATCCTTCAACTAAAAGACGGAACAGACTATTTACGTAGCACCATTTTATAATGCTTTATTCCTGCTTCTTCAAACATTTCTCCTTGCTTCTCAAAACCATACTTGGCGTAAAAATCTACCACTTGAATCTGTGCGTGCAGATAAATATATGCTTCGTTTTGAACCAGCAACAAGCAGTGGAGCAGGAGATTTTCTCCAATGTCCATACCGCGGTAGTCTCGTAGCACGGCAAATCGCTCTAACTTGGCGCCTTTTTCTGTATTTCTAAATCTACATGTACCCACTACCACATCAGCAACAAGAGCTGCTAGGTGAATACTAGAAGTATCAAACTGGTCGTACTCCTCTCCCTGACTCACTTCTTGTTCTTTAACAAAAACTTCTCTTCTTACCTCAAAAATAGCCTTGCGAAGTGCAACCGTATTTGCCGGTTTTACGCTTATGCTTTTACCCATTAGAAATACAAAGGTAGGTATTAAAAAAAATGTACTTTTGCCATTAACCTAAAACAAAAAAACCAAGAAATAAGGATGTAGTAATGTTCTCTACATCGTTTTTTTTTAAACACATAACATAAAAGTATCATGAGTTGGTTTAAGCGAGTAAAAGAAGGTATACTTACCAAAACACAGGATAAGAAACCCACCCCAGACGGACTGTGGTACAAGTGCAAGGAATGCAAAGAACCTACAAGCACCAAGGAGTTTGAGCTCAACATGTGGGTTTGTCCCAAGTGTAGTTATCACGGTAGAATTGGATCTCGCGAGTATTTCGAAATCCTTTTTGATGAAGGCAAATTCAAAGAAATGGATGAGCATCTTAGTTCGGGTGATCCGCTAAAATTTGAAGATACAAAACCCTACCCGCTGCGTGTAGAAGCCTCTAAAAAGAAAAGTGGTTTGACCGATGCTGTACGTACAGCTACAGGCAAAATAAATGGTCTAAAAGTAAGCATGGCCGTTATGGATTTTGCGTTCATAGGGGGTAGTATGGGGAGCGTAGTTGGCGAAAAAATAGCCAGAGCTATTGATGCTGCATTAGAAAACAAAACGCCCATGATTATCATCTCTAAAAGTGGAGGTGCTCGTATGATGGAAGCTGCATTTTCACTCATGCAAATGGCAAAAACGAGTGCCAAACTGGCCTTGCTCGCTGAGGCTAAGTTGCCGTATATATCTGTACTCACAGACCC